>CANBQQ010000097.1 GCA_947371715.1 Flavipsychrobacter stenotrophus | reverse complement strand
ATATCTGAGCTCTTACAATCAATAAATACTACACCTATACAGTCCGGTATCTACACAAACTGGATCAACAGATGCAATAAATACAAGGCCGATTTCCCTTGGGTAGATAAAGAGCATGCAGACACCAATGGCTTTATCAATTCATACCGATTTATGCAACGGCTTAACGATCATTTTAAGCCGGACCAGATAGTAGTAACCGACATGGGCACAGCACTATTAAGTGGTCATCAGGTATTGAAAATAAAGCCCGGGCAACGCTTTATGACCTCAACCGGTCTTGGCGAAATGGGGTATGGACTTCCCGCTGCTATTGGCGCATCTTTCGCAACAAACATGGGCGAAGTATTATGCCTTAATTGCGATGGCGGCATGATGCTGAACCTGCAGGAACTACAGACAATTGCCCACTATAACTTACCTATTAAGATCATAGTGTTTAATAATGATGGTTATCTGATGATCAAACACACGCAGAAAAACGTGGCGCAGGGCAGGTATGCAGGAGTAGATAAGAATTCCGGAGTATCATGTCCCGACTTTAGCCGTGTGGCATATGCGTTCAATTTCCCATCATGGCAAATAAGAACTTGGGAAGACTGCGATACTATGATAGACGAATTCATGAATTGCAAAACAGCAGCTATTTGTGAAGTTTTTATGGATCCCGAACAGTTCTTTGTGCCAAAACTAGGGTTGTCGGTTCAAAAAGACGGATCCCTTATTTCGCCGCCACTCGAAGACCTTTCTCCATTCCTCGATCGTGAAACGATGGAAAAAAATATGCTGGCAGGAATGCACCCTAAGTCAAAAAAAATACAACCATAATATCTTAATGAAGAACAATTGCCGGACTTATAAAAAGCTGGCAATTGTTCTTTTAAATCCTTCTTCCACCGTCACTTCAGGCAACCAACCAAGCTGACTTACCTTTTTAATATCAGGGGAATTCCGGTGAATAGGACTCTTTATGTAACCGGCATTACTGCTGGCGGGTATGTCAACGACAACCTTCAACCCTAATTCCGGGTATAACGACACAAGGATATTTGATAGTTCTAAAATACTGTGCTCCTCTCCCGGGTTACCTACATTATATGCCTGCCCATCTACGCCATCAACCAAAACAGTAAGAAAGCCCAGTGTGGCATCTCTCAGGTAGCAAAACGGACGTATGGCGCTGCCATCGCTATGGAGCACAATATCTTGCCTGTTGACAATGTTAGATACCAGATCAGCAAAAACACGACCATCATTAAGCGCCATTCCCGGACCATATGTATGAAATGGCCTGATGATCTTTGCCTTTACACCATACTGATGGTGATAACTCACGCATATGTTCTCCCCCATTCGCTTGCTTTCTCCATAACAAGCTCTCACATTCGCACAATTCAGGTAGCCAAACGTATCTTCCTTTATGGGTATCTGATCTTCCCTCACCTCCCCATACACCTCTCCGGAACTGAAATACAGAAATGAATCCACATTATTCTTTACTGCTATCTTCATCAGGTTGATCGTTCCTAGTACATTAGCACTCAGCGTCCCTACAGGATCAATTCCATAATATTTAGGGCTGGCCTGGCTGGCAGCATGAATGATAAAATCTACCTTATCCTCTATCTCAAAATGCTCACTCACGTCCTGCACAACGATCTTCAAATTGGAGCTCGATAATAAATGAGCAAAGCGGGTTTCTGCCTTTTGTTTGTTCCTGACTATTGCGATCACCTTGGTATTAAAAGAATCAGCCAACGCCATAAACATCTCCACAAGATAGGCAGGTAAAAAACCGTTTGCGCCCGAGATGAGAACAGTCTTACCTGCAAATTTATCCCACTTTTGAAACCGGGAAATAATGAGATCAATGTCTTCTTTTATTATTACGTTCAAGGCACTGTAAATTTAAATTCAAGTATAAATGTAGCGCTTATTAAGGGTTTATTATATCACCCGTAGTAATGCATCTTATTAGCAAATAACTATAAAATATACTATTTTCGGGCATTATTGTTTGGGATAGAACTGATAATAAAATACTTATGAAAAAACACATTTCAGTTATTACACCATGCTATAACGAGGAAGGCAATGTTGCTTTACTGGTTGAAGCTATCGGTAAAATATTTGACGATCTACCCCAATACACATACGAACACGTTTTAATAGACAATTGTTCTGTTGACAAAACACCGGAGATATTACGTGAAATTGCTTCAGTAAATAAACACGTAAAAGTTATACTTAATGAGCGCAATTTCGGTTGGATACGTTCCCCTTTTCACGGATTGATACAATGTTATGGCGATGCCGTCATATACATGGTATCAGACTTTCAGGAGCCGCCTGAAATGATCCCGAAATTTCTTGAAAAGTGGGAAGAAGGTTATAAGATAGTCATAGGTATCAAAGAGCAAAGCAAGGAAAACCCGGTAATGTTCGCAATAAGGTCCTTCTTCTATAAGATACTGGCCAGCGCTTCCGACGGAGAGCCAACCATAAAGAACTTCACAGGATTCGGATTATACGATCAAAAATTTATTAAAATAGTTCGTGGACTTGATGATCAGTATCCCTACCTGAGAGGCCTGGTATCTGAACTGGGCTTCAGAAGGTATGAGATACCTTATGTGCAGCCCGATCGTTTTGCAGGAAAGACTAGTTCTAATTTTTTCAGGCTGTATGATGTGGCCATGCTGGGCTTCACCAATCACTCAAAATTACCGCTCCGCATCTCGGCCTTTATAGGCTTTTTCTCGGCCATCATCAGCCTGTTGATGGGGGTTGGTTATCTTATCTACAAGCTCATTTTCTGGAACTGGTTTGAGGTAGGTCTGGCACCATTGGTTATAGGCGTCTTCTTCTTTTCCTCTGTGCAGCTGTTCTTCATTGGTATTATTGGCGAGTACATAGGCGCCATTAATACACAGGTAAGAAAGCGCCCGTTGGTAATAGAACGGGAACGGCTAAATTTCGACGATTAAATCTGCAAGCAGTTCAAAAGATCATGTCAATGACAAGATCTTTTGAGCATGTTTTTCAGGGTGGAGAAAGAAATAGTTTGTTTCCATTGTTGCTTCAGTCACTTCCTTTACCGGGCGTAACTTACCATCATGCGCGGTGTAACAGTTATAGCCAAACTGTACGAAAAAAGCTATGATGTCATTGGGGTGGTAATTGAATTTTGCCGCCCACTTCCTCAGCATTTCGGTAAAAATTATTGGCTTGTGCTTTTCAAAAGTATCCTTGCCACCTTTGTAAACCATTAGTTCAGCACCCTCCACATCACACTTTATAAAGTCCAGCTGCGCGATACCGTTCTCTGCCATGTAATTGTCAATGGTGTTCGCCTGGCACTCCAATTTTACCATGCCGCTGTTTTCAGTAATATTAACGGAAGATGAGGCGCCGGTAATGGTTGGAGAATAGAAAAAAGTGAGTTTACTTATCGTATCAGAGAAAGCAAAGTTATTCAGTACAATATTGGATGCGTTGTTATTTTCGGTATTCCGCTTCAGTTGGGCATACGTCTCAGGTATAGGCTCAAATGAGTAAATAGAGGCAGAAGGCAATTTCTTAGATAGATGATTAGAATACCACCCTATGTTAGCCCCTATATCAAATATCACGTCTTTATCACTTACCAGCTTATACAGCATCTCAGAATCCTCCAACTCATATTGATCAAAATTAAAGGTATCAACAGGTGTGATGCGCTTATCGAGTACATCAACATAAAACTTTACACCACCGGGATGAAGGTCTGTTTTACGTGAAGTGAAAATAACATTACCGTCCTCTATCTCTATTTTAGCGATCTCGGTACTGCCCAAATTTTCTGAAAAGTCAAATAATACCTTATGGTATTCATGCATTTTATTGATAAAATCGGACTTGGTTAACTCGCTGTTTTTATATGCAGTTTTGGTTTCCTTAATACTCATTTTTTAGTTTTTACTTACCCTTTACCAATTCAGCCACCTTCCCTTCAAATCCCGACAAAGATATAGATTGCAGCCATTTTATCATATGCTACCCTCACTATTTCATATATCTATCTTACGCTACACCACCCTATTCAACTGTACCGTCAGCCTCGACTCTTCAATATCTAGTTCATCCTGTAGCTTTTTGAGGATGGTACTGCTGGCGGCGTCTTCTTTATGCATATCTACCAAAAGCGCTCGCTCAAAGTCTAGTAGCGCTTTCTGGACGTTGGCGTATTGCACGTAGAGATCAGTAACTGATGTCTGATTTTCCTGTGCACCCTCTACAGCTGCATGTACGCCACCTGCCAGCTTTACACGGGCTGTGTACTTATTGCGTAATCTTCTTATCACCCGGTCATCATTGTCTTTAGTTTCCAGTTGCCCGTCAATAAATGAAACTACCTGCAGTGCCAGCATTCTTCTCACCTTCTTTTCTTCCTCAACCTGCCGTGAGTCATCGTTAGAAATGTTGAGCAGTTTTATAAGGAAGGGAAGGGAGAGTCCCTGAACCACCAGTGTAAAGAATATCACACAGAAGGTTATGAACAGTATCATATTGCGCTGCGGAAAATCATCGCCATTATTCAACGCCAATGGGATAGCCAAAGCTGCCGCCAGCGACACCACCCCTCTCATCCCGGTCCAGGAGATGACGGTTACATAGCGCCAGTCAATCTTGCGGGTATCGCGGAGGCCCTTTTTACTCAACCACACAGGTATATAAGCTCCGGGAAAAACCCACAGTATTCTTACTACAATGGCTACGGCGGTTATCAACAAACCGTATCCAAGCGCATCTAACAGCGACTTTTTCTCGATATTCGATATAATGCCCGGCAACTGCATACCTATCAATATGAATACAAAACCATTGAGCAGGAACTCTATAGTATTCCAGAAAGAGCTGGTCTGTATGCGGGTTTGAAAAGAGAAGGCCTCAGGTGAACGGAACGATACAAACAGCCCCGCGGCTACTACCGACAATACCCCCGACATATGAAAATGCTCTGCAAGCAGATAGGCCGAATACGGAGTAAGTAAAGTAAGGGCTACTTCCAAGGTAACATTGTCTTTGATACGGCGCAACGCCCACAGCAACAACCACCCTATCAACACCCCTATGGCCAACCCGCCACTGGCTATCCATATGAATTGCAGGCTGGCCTTCCAGAAGATAAAGCCACCGGTTACCATGCTGAGAATGGCGTACCTGTATGCCACCAATGCCGATGCATCATTAAGCAAACTTTCCCCTTCCAATATCGTTACCACCCGCTTGTTTAGGTTGAGCCCCTTAGTAATGGAAGTTGCTGCCATAGCATCGGGAGGGGAAATAACAGCGCCTAATATGAACCCTAACTGCCAGGAAAAACCCGGTATAAAATAATGAGCGACAGCCGCAATGGCTATAGTAGTAAAAAACACCAACCCGGTAGATAATGCGATCACAGAACTCTTCTCAGCTTTTACATCATGCCACGATAATTTCCAGGAAGCTGTAAAAAGCAGCGGCGGGAGGAATATAAGAAATACAGTGTCGGGTTTCAAGTCTACATCGGGTAGCTGGGGAGTGAAACCGATGACCAGGCCCGCTACCACCAGCATAATGGACTGTGGGATCTTTAACCGCTCTACAATAGCAGAAAAGACCACCAGAACCACCAACAGAAATATTATGATCTCAATAGTAGGCATATGGTCAAAGTTAGGCTAACCCAATAAGATAAATATCAGGCCCGGTGTAAGTTAAAAGTCAAAAAGACATGGGCTTGGTACACTTTAACCTTTTGATAGACAGTCTTACCTACCCACTATCAGCAGGCTGCTTCTTACCGATTCATCTTTGAGGTGCAGAAATGCCTTACGGTCGGCATCATGCTTAAATGCTTCAAAATCTGTGTCTGATTCAAAACTTATCAGGTGAATCTCGTACGGCACTTCAATATGCGCCTCTATTACCTGCCCGGTGCGGGTGCGCAGCATCAGCTGGCCATTGTATTTTGCTATGATGGGAATAGCAATGCGTTCAAATTCATCAAAGACCGATTCTTTACCGGCCACTATGTAAATGAGCTGTGTAATGAAAATCATCGTGAAATTTTAGAAAGATAAATTTACTTAATTTATCTAAATAAAATTGCTCAGACAATTCAAAACAAAGACAGCTGCTGGTTTTTCACTCTTCTGAAATCACTCACATTATATTCCATCTTCGCGTCATTAAGACCATATTTTTTGGTGTATAACTTGAACTGGGTCTTTATCAATTCTGCAAATTTACCATCACCCACTATCCTGTTACCCCATCGGCTATCGTTCACATTACCATCGTGGCATTCCTCGATCTGGTGCCACACTTTGGCAGCACGGTCGGGGAAGGCTTTTTCCAACCAATCTTTAAAGATGGGCCCAACCGCACCATTGAGCCGGACGACTGTATATCCCGCCCATTTAGCACCACTCTCACTGGCGGCCTTCAGCACATCGTGCATATGCATATCATTGAGGCCGGGTATCAGTGGCGCATTCATTATACCTGCAGGAATACCCGCTTTGGAAATTGTCTCCACTACTTTAAGCCTGCTGCGGTAAGATGCAGTTCTTGGCTCCAGTACCCTACGCAGGTCTTCATCGAGCGAGGTTATGGAAGAGAAGACCCTCACGAGGTTGAGCCTTGCCAGGTCTTGAATGATGTCAATATCGCGCAACACCAGGGCATTTTTACTGAGTATACCCACAGGATTGCGGTATTCCAGGCAAACCTCCAGCAGCTGGCGGGTGATGCGCATCTTGCGTTCTATGGGCTGATAACAATCTGTATTACCCGATAATGATATAGGCGCAGGCACCCAGTTTTTATTATCAAAGAACTTACGCAGCAATGCAGGTGCATTTTTCTTTACCACTATACGACTTTCAAAATCGAGCCCTGCGCTATAACCCCAGTATTCATGAGAATTGCGGGCGTAGCAATAGATACAGCCGTGCTCGCAGCCCTGGTAGGGATTGGCAGAGTACAACATCCCTACATCAGGACTCGTTACTTTATTGACAAGCGTTTTGCTATCGTCATATATATATTGTGTCTTACGCTCATCGTGCTCCCAGTCGTCTATGCCCTCTACATGCTCCTGCACATACTGCCCTTTCAGAAACCTGTTCTTAGGATTGAACTGTGCTCCCCTGCCTTTTTCGAATCTATCGTTTGCTTCCTGGTTGATCATCGTGCACTGCTTTTACATTTCGTAATCATCATCTTCTTCGAGCATAAACTTATTGACAACCGAGCCGTCGCTATCAGGGCTCATGTCTTTTACCGAGCCGAAACCAATTGCATCTTTGAGAATGCCGGGAACCAATATTTCACTGCCCTTCCTTACTATGTTCTTCCGGTACTTATCTTTCATCTCATACATCACTTTACGCACTACGTCCTGCTTCATCTGGTTGTCGAACAGACCATATTGCAATAGCTTTTCGTCAACGAAACTCAGTACTGTAACACCCAGATTCTGCACCTTGTCGGTTAATAACGTGGCAATCTGGTGCGATCGTTCATGGTCGGTCATCTTTTCAAGAATATAGCGCCGCATGTGCATACCATCCTGAACAGGGTCGGCGAGTTTTATTTTAGCCTCCCACCTGTTGCCATCGAAATACCTGACGGTGCAGTGTATCTCTTTGCAAAACGCTTTGTTCTTCACCATGCGCTGCTCTAACCTCATGCACAGTGCTATAAGCATCGAGTCCATAGCCTGTTTGCTTTCCCTGATAGGCTTGCTTAGCGTGCGGGCTGCACTCATGGTCTTAAAGGGATTACTGTAAATATCGACCTCCATAAAGTGAAGCCGCTTGTGCCAGTAGTTACCTACTATACCACCAAAGGCTTTCCGCAACAAAGCCTCAGATGAATGCCGCATCTCCAATGGCGATTTAATTCCGATCATCTGCAGCCTGCGTTCATTGGCACTGGCAATACCCGGCAGGTCTGTAAGCTTTAACTTTGCCAGGTGGCTATCAATATTTTCAGGTGTGATCTCTACTAATCCATCCGGCTTTTGCAATTCGGTGGCCAATTTGGCCAGGAAGGCATTGGGCGCTATACCAATAGAACATTTCAGGTAGTCGTACTTTGCTGTGATGTCTGCCTTTATCTTGCGCGCTATCTCTGTAAAGTCGTTGTAAACTAAACGGTAAGAGGTAAAATTCATCAGTGCTTCATCTATACTCTTGGCTATAACATCATCGCAGTAAGTACGTAGGATGCCCATGATCTCTACATGTATCTGCCGGTACCAGGCAGGATGGGTAGTAACGGGTATAATGTCGGGGCATACCAGTTTGCAATCGTACAATCGCATACCTGTTTTTACGCCCATTCGTTTGGCCTCGATTGATGCGGCTATTACACTGGCGTTTGGACTATCATAGGTAAGTACACCTACAGGCTTATTTCTTAGGTGCGGATGGCGTTGCTGCTCGCAGCTGGCAAAATAGCTGTTCATGTCAACATACATGACAATTGAATTGTGTTTTACCGATATGGAGTTACTATTTACTGCCATCTTATTGCTAAGGTAAGTTAAAATGTCAATTAAATTGGAATTTATTTTGTCAGGAAAATTGTAATTATTAGGATTGCCGCTTGATCCGTTGTTAAACAGGCTTATATGCTATTGGCGAATCTGTATTTCTTTGAGTGCATTTTGTTAGCACTCTGAAAGAGAACCGGCCGTATGTTCGGGTCAGAGACCCGTCAAACTAGTCGTCACGAGAGCGCTGCGCTAACTCTCGCGACAGTGGATGCCTGATAGAAAATAAAAACAAGTCGGGCATTGAAACAGTTTATTTTATTGATAGTCAATTATTTGTATTTTCTGTCAATGCCCGATCATGCCCGATTTTTGAGTGACATTCCCTGCCACACGCTGCTACTTTTTTCCGCAAGCGGACACTTGCATGCCTTAGGACGAAGCGAGACGCTTCGACCAGTTTCAGGGTATGTTTTTTGAAAAGTGGCAGTTTTTCGTAAAAGTGGCAGTTTTGTTTGAGGGATATGGGGTGAAGTGCTTTGTGGGTTGGCGTTTCAGCCTATTTTAACAAACTGCTACATACTGCCACTTTCTGCCAC
>CANBQQ010000096.1 GCA_947371715.1 Flavipsychrobacter stenotrophus | reverse complement strand
ATAGTACCTGCATTAGGCTGCGCCGTAACCGTAACAATGTGCATTGCAGTGTCTGAGCCTGCGGTATTAGTAACTATATAGTTAATAGTATCTATGCCTGGTGTTACACCTGTTACAACACCATTGAGTACTGTAGCATGTCCGTTAGTTGCACTCCATACACCGCCTGAAGCAGTATCAGTTAATGTGATTGATGAGCCCACACATACATTTGAAGGTCCGGTTATAGTATCTGCATTTGGTACTGATACAGAAAATACATCCATTGCATCTATAGTTACGGCACCATTAGTTGTCAGCGCTCTGCCAAACAAGGTAGTACCCGTTCTCAGGTGGATAGCGCCATTATTGGCAATTATATTGCCTTTAAATACTGAATTATCATTGACATCTACCGCGCCATCTACCATCCAGTAAACGTTGCTTGATTTAGCGCCATTGATCAATATTACATTTGAAAAAGTACTTGTTGACAGGGCACCTGTGATCTTTATTACAAATACAGCATTACTGTTGCCTTCTGCATTAAGATATAGATTACCTGTAAATGTCGTTGCTGCGGCCATAAGGTAAGTATGTGGTGTCAATACCAGGTCATTACCGAATTGTGCAGAATATAGTAGCTCTATATCAGTAGGTGTTACGTTTAAAAAATTATATACCGTGGTCAGATCAGCTGCGCATGCAGCGGTAGACGCATCGGGAACGGGGTGAATCATCCCCGTTACGAACAATGGATTGAAACCTGTTGTGAGTCCGCTGTTAGTACCTACATCACCAATTACATGAGTGATACCTGTATTGGTAACCGGTCCGACACCGGAGAATATACCATAATTAGCAGTAGACAATAATGCAGGTGCCAATGGCCCTGTAAGAATTGCAGCTCCGCAACCCAATGGCATTGCAGCTTGTAAGCTGTTAAGAGTTATGGCGCCATTAAGTGCTAATGCGCGGCCTTCCAGTGTATCAAGGGAATTAAGGTTAATTGCCGAATTGTGTGCGACAATAGTACCGATAATTGTTGTTCCGGCACCGAGATCTACCATGCCTTCCGTCTTCCAGAATACATTGCAGGCAACGCCGCCGTTGATGATCTTCACTTTGGCGTTTGCAGATGATGCAAAAGAGCCATCTATCTGGAATATGAATACTGCATTGGGGTTTCCCTGCGCATTCAATACCAGGTTGCCATTAAGTGTAGCAGCACTTGGTATAGAGTAAACACCCGGTAACAGTGTATCGTTGTTACCTAATAATGAGGACGGGAAAAACGTTGGAATGGCTGCAGCCAATTGATTATACGCGATAAGCAGGCTTGCGCCGGCAGCTCCACTCGCTACATCATTGTCGTGCATGACACCATCTACATTGCCGAAACCTGTACTTGAGCCACTGTTTGTGCCTACATTACCGGTAAGGTGTGAAATGCCGGTGTTGGTGACCGCACCAACTGAGGAGTAAAGGACGAAGCCGGCTGCGGTGCCGAGGCTGGGGGCTTGTCCGAATATCTCCCCGGGAATCAGGAAGCATAAGACAGCCGTTAGTGCATTTAGAAATCTATTCATTACAAATTATATTAGTGCATAGTGGATTAATTCCCACAAGCAAGAATATAAATTGTAAACATCATGCCAACCTATGCATTTATTTCATTTTCATGTAATTGTCTGGTTTTTAAATAATTATTAAATGATCCTGCTAGAAGTGAACGTTTTTTGCAGCTGCACAATAGAAGTAAGGGTTTTAGAGGCAAGCCTTATACCCCACAAGGTGTCGTTATCGTATTAAGAAAGGCCCCTTTACTTAATAAATATTTTAAAGATGGTTCCCGCGCCTACAGTGCTTTCCACCTCTATTCTGCCGTCCATTGCTTCTACCTGATATTTGGTCATGAACAGACCTATGCCCTTTGCATCTTTATTTCCATGGAAGGTCTTATACATGCCAAACAACTTATCCCCATTTTTTGCAAGGTCAATGCCAAGGCCATTATCTCTGATGCTTAAGATCCATTTACTGTTTTCCATTTCCGGATGTTCCTTTACGCAATCGATAGTAACAACTGGCTGCCTGCCGGAATGGCTATACTTAATAGCATTAGAGAGGAAGTTCAATACAATACTGTCCATATAGCCGGCATTATAATTGACCACCACATCTGCGGTTACATTGTTTTGAATAATAGCATTCTTTTCGCTGATATTTGTTGTTAAGAGGTCAACTGCATGATCTATCGCTTTTTTCAGCGGAACGGGGGTGATAGTCACGTTAAGTGAATTTTTCATGGCCACTACCTCATTCAGCTGGTGGAGCGTCTCGTCGAGTTGATTGGAAGACACGCGCAAAAAGTTCATAAACTCAGCTTTCTCATCTTCTGTTTCTGCCTCGGCCAGCAGATTCAGTAGCGCCTGTATATTTACGGTGTGCATCCTCAGGTTGTGCGATACGATATAAGAAAAATTAAGCAACCTGTTGTTTTGTTCTCTTGCTATTTTATAAGAATCGTTAAGCTCTATCTCCAGTGTTTTACTTTCCGTAACATCCTGCATGGTGCCAAACATTGAGACGGCTCTTCCGGTTTCGTCGTAATTATATTCACCTATGGTTTTTACCCAGCACTCCTTGTCTCCCTGGTAGGGTTTTATCAAATAACTGGCGGAAAATTTCGATCTTTCTTTCATAGCTATTGTCGCCTTTTCTGCAACCATACTGTGAAACTCGGGCAATATGTGGTCTCTCCACCTTATGTTCGATTTTGGTGAGTTTTTGTCAATACCCAGTATGTCATCCAGTGTGGTGGAGCTCTGAAATTCACCGGTCTCAATATTATAATAATAGTTGCCTATTCTGGCTAGTTTCTGTGCATCTATCAGCCGTTTGTCTTGCTCAATAAGTATCTCGTTCGACCTTTTGAGGTCGGCCCGCATTGTGAGCAAAGCCACGCCCAGCTTGTCATTTTCAGACAATAACGTAAAATCGGCATCATAGTTTCCCTTACCTATCTGCTCTGCAAAAGTCATTTTGTCAATAATGCCATTGATCATTTTGCTTATGGCATTATGCATTTGCCCTATCTCATCTTTTCTGTTTATTTCATTTATAGATACTACTTCGCCTACCGCCATATTGAGTATGGTCTTATTGAGCCCAAGTAATGGATCAACGATGTTCTTTTTTGAATACCGGAGAGAAATGTAACTAAACAAGATTACTGTTAGTATTGAAAGCAGCACCACCAGGTATAGGGAATCAAGAAGGGTTCTTACCACCTTCTGCTCACTTGTCAGGTGTTGTTCTTTTACTTCTATGAGTTGTGCATATTGCTTGTCATTTGCGGCGATTAATTTGCCAACGTGCGTATTTAATAGGGCTGCATAGTCAACCTTCCGGTCGTCCATATAGGCGTCGGGTGCATTTAACAGTGAGATAATACTCTTTACAGAGTCTATTACTTTCCTGTTTTCGTTGGTTATTGTATTAAATAGGCGCGCTTCTTTACTGCTCTTCCACAATCGGGATTTGATCTGAAGGCTGGTGTCCAACTCACGGTATTCGTCATTGACCAATGTTCTTAAACGTTCCTGATCCTTATTATTGGCGATGTATACCCAGGTATTGGTCAATTTTTTCACATCTTGCATCATCGCCCTCATGTGCTTTATCTGCTCCATAGAGGGTAAGGTAACGTCCCTCATACTGGCGTTAACAGCAAGATTAACGCCGAGTACATACAGGCAAAACCCACCACTCACCACCGTTGCCACGATAATGATAAAGTAGGTTGTAACAAGCTTTCTGGCTATCCCTGTTCTCATTGATCTTTATGCCTGCTGTTAAATGGTAATTTGTAATTTACTTTTAAGAAAAAATCTCTGCCCATACCCGGAAGCGGAGCGTGTAAGCTATTATATGCCTGCGGGTAAATTATGTGTTCGTCGGTAATATTAGTTATCCCGATGCCGAATGAGCAGTTTTTCACAAGGCTATTGCTACCTATATAAACATTGAGCACCAGCTGTGGTTTATACGCTGCAAGAATGCCGTTATCATTGGAGTCTACACAGGAGTAGCCAAACCGCCTGTCAAGGAAATTAACAGATGGGGAAATATACATCTTCCTGCCTATGTTAATGCTGCTCATCAATGCCAGTTTGTTCTGCGCCGTACCCAGTGTCATACTCCTGTGACCGGGAACGCTATTGGCATCATCTACATCCTTATTTCTGATCGTATAGAATGAATAGGCGAGATTGATAAATCCCCACGATGACTTGTATCTGTATTCCAACTCAAATCCCTGAGAGCCAATTTTACGGTCGCTGTTACGATATCCATCGCGAAACCCTGTGATCACAGAATCAGTTTTTACAAAGTAACGAATGGCATCTGTGGTGGTGACGTCGAAAAAATTGACAGAGAAGTACATGTCTTTACGCAGTTTTGCACTTGCTTCAAATTCAAAAGTAACGGACCGCTCCGGTTTCAGTTTCATATTGTCTACGCCATATTGTATACTCTCTATAGCAGGTGCACGAAAGGAAGAAGCGTAAAGTAGTTTGAAGTTGAATATTCCGGCTTTTTTGGTGACGCCTAACCTGGGGTTGAAAGCGCTGCCAAAAGCAGTACTGATATCATACCGGGCACCAACCGTAATATTGGCATAGGGCGTTTTCATCAGCACCTGTGTAAATGGCGCGTAGTTCATGTAGCTTACAGTATTTGTGCTATCTGTCCTGAATACTTCGTCCATTGTTCGGTGACCCCTGTCATTGTAGGCATCTACACCACAATTAATGTTCATCCAGTAAAGCGGGTCCCACAATATGGCTACGTTGGCTTTATAGGTGTTGGCTTTCATGCCGTAGGCAAGGTAATCAGAATCAATATGTTCAGCCTGTCCTGCAAATGCCCATGGTTCGGAATATTTGTGATCCAGCTTTAGCAACAACTGCAATTTCTTGTTCAGTTGTTTATTGTATTTTATCTGAGTCATACAGCTAAGAAAATCCAGGGGATAAGGCTTGCTCATAATGCCTAGAATATTATCCCGTGTGCTGGTTTGATAGTTGTCGTATATAAATTGCACCGAAAGCTCTTTATACTTTAATGCCACGTTGAAATAATTTGCCTTCAGATCAGCATTGCCGGGCATCTGGTAGCTATTGTTATAAACGTCAGTATACGTGCCATTGCTGCGTTGTGCCCTGGCCAACATGCCTGAAAAGGAGTAAGATAGTTCGTTAATTTTATTGCCTGCAGAAAGACCTATATCTTGCCTTGAGTAAGTTGCGCCTGCATTGCCGAGCGACGCATTGACAGCAGCGCCTCTCATATCTTCCCCTTTCTGTGTGATAATGTTAATTACAGCATACTCGGCACAGCCGCCATAAATAGCAGAGCCAGGCCCCCTTATAATTTCTATTTTCTTTATCTGGCTTACCTGGTAATGACTGCCAAACTGCAGCGAGGCATAGGCTATCTCATTTACTTCCATTCCGTTTATCTGTAAAGAGATTTTGCCCTCGTTGGCCCACAGGCCTCTGAACGAAAGGCCGATGACTCCTTCTACGTCAACATTGAATTCCATGCCAGGAATAAGGGATAGTACCTGCATCAGATCTCGTGCACCGCTGCGCTCTATCTCTTCCTCTGTGATTACAGTTATAATAGACGGAGATTTTCGCATGGTCAATGGTTTGCGCGATGCGGCTTCAATAGCAAGGTTGATCGTTTTCTCCATATCTGTTGCCGCGTACCGCGACTTCATCTTCGACAACTCTTCAATAGACAGGTTTGACAGGTCGCTGGTATCAGTGATATTATCCGCAGGCTTCTCCTGGCCATACGTGAGCGTGGCAAGGAAAATGGAAATAATAATAAATAAAATGTATCTCATTGTCTACCTGGTTAAAACTGCATTGTTTTGTATTTGTTCACTAACGGATAATCCCCTGGCCTTACAATTTCTAATGCTTAATTGGTAGCCGGTTTTGTAATCATTGTCTTCGTCTATAAAAAATGAAATACACGCACCCTGGCGAGCCATATTTTCTTTTTCGGTAATGATAAGTATGGGGGTACGCGCTGTTTGTTTGTCAATTGCTTTTAATTGGTCAGTGGCTGCTTCTGCTACTATAACTACATCCACTGTTCTGGCCTCTGCGCTTGTTATCCTCTTTACGGTATAAGTACTGCTGCTATTTATTTTTTTAGAGAACAGGCGTCGCAACTCATCTTCTACGCGACTGTCGCCCACAATACCTACATGTACCACAGTTTTCTTTTGAGCCCACGATGTATATTTAATGAAGTTGTATATATATACCGCGTTTTCTTTATGGTCATAGGTTTGCCCATAACAGCTGAGTGCTGATATGCAAATTAAGAACACGATAAGTGTCCTTATATATGTGCGCCTGACTATCACCATACTATCGGAAATACCATCTAGAAACTCAAATTGGTGAAAATCAATGATTTATATACAGGATTATCTAGCCTGTAATATCTGACAATCTTTTTTTATTAACAAACTTTTCTGGTAGTAGTAGTAAAATGAGAAATGACGAGGTGGCAAATATAGTCGTATAAAGACCTACATTTTTGTTTTGCTGGAGATATTTCTGATGATCGAGTCGAGTTCGTTGGAAGTGCTGCGCAGGTAGGCAATCAGTTCGCCTTGTTCTTCTGTGTGCGGTATGTCATCGAGCATATTTACAAGGCCCATAAGATTGGCCAATGGGGCTCTGATCACATGAGACTGCATCCAGGCGATCTCTTTCATCTTCGTTTCTGATTCTATAGCTTTAGTATTGTCCAGACATGCGCCTATCATTTTTATTGGCCTGCCATTTTCACCCAATATCACTCTTCCCCATGATTTTAGGTATCGGATCTCCCCATTGGGCCTTATGATGCGTTCATCGAAAACAGTATCTTCGCCTGTCAGTACAACGTTTGTTATCAGCTGTTTTACCCGTTCTTTGTCATCAGGATGTAGCATAGCAAGATATCCTTCGAACGTCGCTTTAAATGTGTCTCTGGTCACTCCATATATGTTGTATAACACATCAGACCAGGTTACCTTATCGACCAGAATATCCCATTGCCAGTTGCCCAGGTTGGCTAGCTCCTGCCCCTGGGTTATCAGCATATTTACTTCTTTTATTGTATCGGCAAATATCCTGTTCTCCAGTATCACTTTTAATATGGCTGATGAACGATCAATGATATTCAACTCCTCCGTGCCCGGTGCCTTCACCTTATTATAATATACCGCGAAGGCGGCGATAACATTGCCTTTGGAATCAATAATTGGATATGACCAACAGGCGCGTAAGTCGTGTGGCAGAGCCAGATCTTTGTATTTTGCCCATTTAGGGTCAGTATCTATATCGCTTACTATCACTGTTTCCTTCAGGTAGGCTGCCGTGCCGCATGACCCTGCTTCAGGTCCTATGTCCATACCCTCAATTGCGCCCATATATGCATCAGGCAAAGATGGCGCAGCCCATTTGTGCAGCTTATTATTTTGTACCCTAAGGATAGAAAATATCATGTTGGGAAATAGCCCTTCAATGCTTTTTACATAAGCGGTCAACACTTCTTCCAACCCGGTATTCTGTCTGGAGTTAAGTTCCAGTACTTCTTTCTCAAGGTGGTCCAGTACTGCCAGTTGTTTTGTTTCTGTAATATCCACAAGTATTCCCCGCAGTAGCCTGGGTTGCCCGTCTTCGCTTAATACCGCTACAATATCCTTTATCCACACCACGTTGCCATCTGCTCTTATCATCCTGTAGTCGAATGTATGGCTGCGCAGTAATGCTGTCTCTTGCTTACAGAAGTTAATAGCAGATTCGCGGTCATCTATATGAATGTGGTCTTCCCAGAAGTTGGGCTCACTTAGCCACTCGGTGGCTGTATATCCCAGTATGTTATATGCTTGTTCACTAACAAAGGTGAATTCAAATGTTTGCGCATCCGCTTCCCATACTATTCCATCAACAGCCTCAACGAGATCCTGATATTTGTTCCTCGACTCTTTGAGGGCCACTGCTACTTTTTTCTCTTCAGTAATGTCCTGAGCAGTACCATAAATTCGCTCCGGTGCACCATTTACGTGGTCGGCCTTACCTGAGCAAAGTAATGTACGTACATTTCCTTTTGCAGTGATGATCTCTATTTCTATATCAAAGACGCTATTGTTGGCAAATGCTGCAGTTGACAGCTCTGTCATTTCCCGACGTTGTTGCTCTGTGCTGTAAAAGGCCAGCGATGCTTCAAAGGTTGGCTCATAATCAGCCTCCACTTCGTGTATTTCTTTCATTACATCAGACCATTTCATTCTATTGTTGATCAGATCTGCCTCCCAGCTTCCGCTCCTTGCTACTCGTTGCGTTTCATTAAGAAAGCTTTGATTTTTCGAGAGGGTTTCGCGTATCTCTGATTCTGATCTGCGGGCAACAACAAGATCTGTAATGTCAATAATGGTAACGATTATCTGCTCCAGATCTGCGTCACCGTTAATGACAGGTGTAAAAAACACATTCAAATACCTGGTATCTGTTTCGCCCGGCTTGTAACCCGATACATATTTCAGTTCCTTTATCTGATGCGACATTTTATCGTTGCACACTTTCTTCTGGCATTCAGCCAGGGCTAGTTCGTTGTCATTTAGTGCACTGAAAAAGATATTGACAAATTCTTTCCCTTTGGTCTCTTGTTCTGATTGGCCAAGTAATTGTTCGCACGCAGGGTTTATAGCGGCTACTGTACATACACGACCAACATTCACCAAAAGTAGTGGAGTAGGTAACAGTTTAAAAGCGGCTTCATACATATGATCGTTCATAGCCTATGCTGTTTAGATGACATCCCGTTTTCCAGATTCAATGGAGTTGTTCCTGCCCTCAACGCTTCTTCAGTGAAACCATAATAAATGTATGAAAAAATATTTATAAATGGAAGCTATTGTATTGGTTATCATCAAATTATTTGCGCTGTATTTATCGCACATTTTATAGCTGCGGATTGGGAGCTGATGAGATTTCCTGTGTGACTACTTTTCGTTGCTGCAGGGTATAATTTGAACTAGAACACTTTGGGTGCAATGGCAACAAAAAAGGTTCCGAGCGCTCGGAACCTTTTTTATT
>CANBQQ010000095.1 GCA_947371715.1 Flavipsychrobacter stenotrophus | reverse complement strand
GGCCCTAATGGGTTTACATCATTGCTCCAAAACCCGTCCATTCTCAACGTAACTACCGCCGCAACCGGCATTTATACTGTTTATGAGATACTTAACGGATGTACGTCTGATACCGTTAGCTTTAGTGTAAACATACTCTCTACTCCTTCGGTCCCTGTTGCCACCAACAACTCGGCAATCTGCGAAGGAGATACATTACGCTTGTTTGCTACAGACGATAGTGTCTCCACCTACGTATGGGCTGGGCCAGGTGGATTTAGTTCCACTTCGCAGAACACCGGAATGACCAATACGCCGGCATCTGCAGGCGGCCTGTACACTGTCACTGCATACATGGGCACTTGTTCCGCATCAGTAACTACAAATGTCATTATTACAACTACACCGTCGCTCACTGTTACCAGCAATAGTCCGGTGTGCTCAGGAGACACACTTAAACTCTTTGCCTCGTCGCTACCGGGTAACACATTTGTCTGGACGGGGCCTTACATATCAACGCCACTATTGGGGGCTACTCCCACACGATTCCCGGCAATTATTGAATATTCGGGAGTTTATAATGTAACTACCAGCGATGCAGGCGGATGTACCAATACTGCTTCTACAACTGTGATCATTAAACAGACGCCTCTGGCCCCATGGATCACCTGGCTTACTTTCTGCCAGTTCGATTATGCGCCGCCTTTGCAGGCAGTCAATGCATCAAATGTATTATGGTTCCCTAGCAGTGCCGGCGGGGTAGGCACTTCTACACCACCTATACCTCCTACAAATGTGCCGGGTGTTTATTTCTATTTCCTTAACCAGACAGTTGATGGCTGTGTAAGCCCAATAGATTCTATACAGGTGGTAGTTAATCCAAAGCCTTCTGTATCAGTTACTCCTACCGACACATCTATTTGCCCGCACGGCACTATAGTATATCATGCTTCTGTTGACAATCCGCTGTCAACTGTTCGCTGGCTGCCTACGTCATTCCTTAGTGCAACTACAGGACTCGTTACTACGGCTCACCCTGTATCAGATATTGATTACCAGGTCATAGCCACCAATATGTACAACTGCACGGATACGGCCATTGCGTCAGTAACCGTATTCCCTGCTGCGCTGATAAGCCTCAACAGTGGAGACTCCGTAATACTGTACCCCGGCGAATCATATCATATCTCACCTATTACCAATAGCTCTTCTTTCACATGGTTCCCACCTGAAGGTTTGGACAATCCATTGATCTCAGATCCAACAGCTACCCCTGATGTAAGTACAATGTATGTGGTTACCGCAGTTACGGAAAACGGATGTGTTGCCAAAGATTCTATTAACTTCCATGTTAATGAAGACAACGTATACGGCATTCCCAATGCATTTACTCCGGGTAATGGTACTAACAACGAATTTAAGATCATGCTTGATGGTGTTGTAAAGCTCAACTACTTCCGCATTTTCAATCGTTGGGGTGTAATGGTATTCGAAACAAAAAAGATCGGCGAAGGATGGGACGGCACCTATAAAGGTGAGCCGCAACCGTTCGGAGTATATGTTTATGACATACAGGCTGTTTCCTCTTTAAGTGGAAAGATCAAAAATATGCGAGGTAATGTAACGCTACTCAGATAATACTCACCTGAAATCTGATAATAAAAAAGCCGGAAGAAAGTTCTTCCGGCTTTTTTATTCCATATCTGTCAGCAATATATTGCTTCACATCGCTTAGCGCTTATCTACACATTTCATCATGCACTCCCATAATTTTTCAGCCGAAGCCTCCCAGCTGAATTTCTGAACTTGCACTCTTGCATTAACTATCAATTTAGCCCTGAGCGCCTCATCCTTATACAAAATGTGCATCTTTTCGGCTATATCACCCGGGTCTGTTGGATCTACTAACAGGGCGGCATCACCTGCTACTTCCGGCATCGAAGAAGTCTTGCTCACTATTCCCGGCACATCACACTGCATTGCTTCCAGTATCGGTATACCAAATCCTTCGAACAATGACGCATAGACCAGCGCATAAGCACCACCCATTACCCTCGACAGCTCATCAATATTCATATACCCTACCCACTTCACATCTTCCTTATACGGCATGGTATTCTTCAGCTCCTCAACTTCATCATATTTCCAGGCAGGTCGGCCAACGATGACCAGTTTCATATTGGTACGCTGGTGCTTCTTAAACATCACAAATGCCTTCAGCAAGTTAACTATGTTCTTGCGCGGATGAATGGCGCCGGCAAAAACAAAATACTCACAACCATCGGCATATTGTGTTTTAACAGCAGTCTTCTCATCAAAGGTCAATGGCCGGTATTCATCATGAGCGCCATTATATACCACATCTATATTATCCTTACTTATACCGTAGCGTTTGCTTATATCGTCCTTGGAAAACGTAGAAACTGTGGCAATTCGCTTAGCCTTTTTTGCAAATAAAGGAGAATAGTGGGTCCAGTACAGTCTATGACTAAGCACATAATGATCTGGATAATGCTCAAACGCAAGATCATGTATTACAAGGCAAGTAGGTACCTTAGTACTTAACGACAAGTAACTATCAGGTGAAAGAAATAGATCGATCTTGTGTTTCTTAAGCATGAATGGAATGCTCCACTCAAACCACAAATAAAAAAGAATAGGATGCCTGGCTTGTGGGTGGACTACTACTGGTGTAACATTAGATGCAAATATGAACGACGGATCATAGTCTCTGTCAAAAAAGAAAACAAATTCATGTTCCGGATGACCCAACACAATTTTCTGCAGCGTCTGAAACGTAAACCAGCCAATCCCTTCCAGCTTTCCCTTTAATAATAACCTTGTATTTACTCCTATTCGCATACCAATGTAGCAAAATTAAACTTTTAATATCTTTCCAAAGAAAATTAGACGATCAACAGGCTAATTTTATCTGCTAACTGATGAAAGTACTGCATACCGCAAAAAAAGAGGCTACCCGTGGGTAGCCTCTGAAATATCAATTATGATCAATTAGTTATCAAACTTACCATCAAACTGTGCATCCTTTGGAGTACCCAGGAAGTAACGAACACCAAGGTTCAAACCAAAAGACATGTTATCAGTTGAAGAAACAGTGTTCAGCATAGAGCTATAAGTAGTACCCATGTTATCAACAAGGCGGTAGTTACTTGCAGTAGTATTCTTGAATGTCTGGTAAGTAGCATATGCACCAAGATTCAGGTGAATACGATTGGTCATGCGAACATTAACAGTAGGACGAAGAATAAAACCAATAGAGCCAGTAGTATAGTTAACAGTACCTGATTTGGTAGTTGGCTTTACACCCAGTGCAACGTTGTAACCACGTGCACGCAGACTGTCAAATACACCCGGAATAGTACCAATGCTATTGTGCTTAGTATACTGATCCTTAGTGATCAACCAGTCGTTTACATTTGGTACTGAGGCATTATCGTAAACAGTAACTGTCTGTCCTGATGCATTACGTGAAAACTGGTAGATCGCTTCATAATTAAACTCAGCATCTGTTTTCCACTTGTTCTGGATCTGTACATTGTACAGGATACCCGCATCAACCGAAATACCTATGCGCGTATTCAATCTCTGCTTGAACTTAAGTACAACCGGGATGTTGATATTAGTGATAGTCAACTCTTCCTTTATTGGATGAGTAGCTGTCACCAGCTGCCTGTAGATATTATCCTTGCTATCTGTAGCCTGGTACTCTACATGGTAGTTATCAATGGTGGCATTTGATGACTGTGACTGGTACATGATACCCGCACCAATACCGAAACGGCGTCTGTGCCCTACAAAGTAGCCAAAATTTGCATCTACACCATATGATGTACCTGTGCTCATTTTGATCTTACCGAAGTTGGTATTTATTGCATTCAGAAAATTGGCATCCATGGTATTGGTAGGAGACTGCATGAGTACACCTATAGGGAAATTCAGGTCAATAACACATTTCTGCGCGTAGAAATTATCTCCGCCACGAACCTGTGCCATTGCTGTGAAACCCGCACCGGCCGCAACAAACAGAAGAATTAACTTTTTCATCAAAATATAGCTTTAAAAGGCTGAGTTTATTTTTTTAGTTCTTTACAAATTTGGCAGAAGCAAACTTCACTCCATCACGGTAGCAATTGATAAAGTATACTCCTGATGCCAGATCTGACACACCAATTGTTGTTTTGTTGTTAACAAGGTCTTGTGCGTTCAGCGTCTGACCCAGCAAATTTACAACTTCTACTTTGTATTTACCACCTGGTGTATTATTTATTTCCACATTTACGAACTGATCAGCAGGGTTAGGGAATACTTTCATCACACCCATGCTACCTGTTACATTGGTAACACCTGTTGGTGCGTTGTAGTACGTCTTCTGCATACAACCGTTATGTGTAGTAATTACGAAGTAGTATTTACCTGTAAAGTCCGGTGTTTCTTCTCTGTAGTTCTGGTTAGTTTCACCTGCAAACAGTTCAGAATCCAATGTAGACCTGTTGTCATAACCCCACTGGTATGTATCCTGATCGTATGACAGACAAACGAAGTCACCATTGAAGTAGATCACTTCCGGCTTATCAGATATTGCTGTTGTAACATTCACAGGGAATGAATCCTTTGAAGGACAATTCAAACCCGGGATCGAAGCAAGGAGATAAACAACTGCACTACCCGGAGCTGTAAAGTTGACCAATGAATACTGGCGAGTGCTGCCCGTAGCCCAAACCTGTGCACCTGTAGCAAACCATGTGTAAGTAACACCGGCTGGTGGAGGAGTTGCAGAACCAAAGTTCTGATCCATCGTCATAGAACATACTTCCGAAGGAGAATGCGTAGTGATGGTTGGTACAGCTGGTGTAGGGTTAACTGACACTGTCACCGTTTCTACGTGGGTAGGACAACCAGGATAACCAATAGTGTAGTTATACAATACAGTTCCACCTGCTGTTGCCGGACCGGTATAGATCAGCGTTTCATTGATGCTGTGTACGCCGTTATTAGTCGGATTAGAGATATTTACAGCTACAGGGCGAATCCAGGTCGCATTTGCAGGTGTAGTAGACTCTATATCGATGTAAGTAAATGGAGCACCGCTACAAACCGTATCGAACAATGGGCTGATAAGGCGTGGTGTAGGCGTAACAGAAACCTTCACTGTATCATTAGCGCTACATCCGTGCAATGTTGATGTGTAAACATATGACGTAGTAACAATAGTATTAACTGTATCATCAAGATACTCTGTAGAACTGCCAACACCTGCATTCGCAATATTTGCAAGACCGGTTATTGTATCCCTTGTCCATGCAAATGTCGAACCCAATGAGTCAGGGAGCGGAGTATAGGTGAACGATACACTGTCACAGGTAGTAGCCGTTAACGGACTCACCAGGTGAGGCGCATCAAATACCCTGAATGTGAATGTTGTATCATTTGGTCCGCAACCATTAGTTGTAGTGTAGGCAATTACTGCCGCACCTGAGCTAAGTGCTGTTACCAAACCTGTTGCTGCATCTATGCTGGCAACTGTACCACCCGATACTATAGACCATGTACCACCCGCTGCAGCTGCAACTGTATCAAACAATTGTGCTGTACCCGGTATACATGATGTATCCTGTCCGTAGATATAACCTGTTGGTGACAAGCCACCCACGTTTACTGTGAATGAAGCTGTATCAGCACCGCAGGCACTTGTATCTACATAATAGATATCAACAGAACCGGCTGCATTACCTGTAACCACACCCGATGCATCAACACTTGCGATGGTCACATCGCTAGTAGTCCAATAATCACCAAATGGGAAGTTAGTATTTGACAGTGTATCGGTTGTACCCACACAAAGTGCAGGATTACCTGTAGTAACACCGGCTATCGGGCCTGGAACAACAGAAATAACTTTGGTAGTCTGTACCGAACCACAGAAATCAGTTCTTATTACTCTTACAGTAGTCGAAGTGAAGGTAGGACTAGGCAATGTTGCCAAACCACCGGGGAATACGAATATTGAAGTACCTGTCAGTACATCCCATGCACCATCAGTTATGGTATCGCCATTGGCAAGCGTATCATACAACTGGAAATCTGGTGAAGGGTAACAAACTGTGCTAGGCGCAACGATCGTACCTGCAGGCAATGGAGCTTTAATTTTAATAACTCTTCTCGCTGTGTCAAATCCGCAGCTGTTAGATACTCTGAATGTTAGTGTATCCAATCCCGCAGCAGCACCTGTTATTGTTGTAGGAACTGCACCGGTACCTGTGATCGTTGCATTGGCATTTGAGAATGACCACAAAACTGTCAGGCCCGCTGAACCAGCTGAAGTTACGTTTGGTGTAGCTGTTTGCTGCAAAGTAGATGTAATACAAAGTGAATCCAAACCTGCAGGATTACCACCACCTGTAGTTGTAATAGCTGAAGCATTTGGTGTAACCTTTATTGTTACATTAGATGACGAGGCGGTATCTGTATTACACACGTTAGAAACTGCATATTTAATTACTACAGTAGCTGAAGGATTGGCACCCGGAGCAACTGGTGACAGAGAGCCTGTTACTAAACCAGTAGGGTCAACGTTAGCTGAGGCATTCGTCGTGAACCAAGTTCCGTTAGGATCACCGGTATTTGCAGAAAATAATGCAGAAGAACCAGAGCAAAGTGAAGAAACACCCGTAATGAAGCCTGCTGTAGCAGCATTGCGTACAGTAATTACTCTTGTAGATGCAATTGGTGCACCGCAACCGCTATTCACAGTATAGCTGATAGTAGTAGTACCACCCGCAACACCATTGATGATAGCAGGGCCTGATGTAGGAAGAACGGTAGCTATTGCTGTGTTCACACTAGACCATGTACCCATAGTAGAGGTATCGTTGAATATAAGCGTACCGCCGATACAAACTGTATCAGAACCTGCACCTGCAGGGCCTGTTATAGGACCAACAACCACGTTAGCCTGAACTGTGTCTATATGCTTGGCAACACTATTAGGACAACCTGCAGCGGTAACAGTATAGTAAACTGTATCCACACCTGCATTGCTACCTGTCACAGGTATCGCACCAGGAGTTCCGGTACCAAGCGTTACTACTGTTCCGAACCTTGTCCACACACCGGCGTTAGGGCCTGTATGGGTAAGCGTATTAGTTGTACCAATACACTGAATGGTCGGACCGGAGATAGTGCCCGCTGACGGTGCAGCATTGACGTTAACCGCGAACGTATCTGTTTGAGTGGTGCAACCGTATAGTGTTTGTGTAATGATCGCATTCGTACCGGTACCTGCAGCCAATATAGTTGCCGTTGGATTAATAGCAGGAGACGTTATTGAAGCAACACCCGGCGCACTTGTGCTC
Source organism: Flavipsychrobacter stenotrophus (assembly GCA_947371715.1). Lineage (GTDB taxonomy): Bacteria > Bacteroidota > Bacteroidia > Chitinophagales > Chitinophagaceae > Flavipsychrobacter > Flavipsychrobacter stenotropha_C. The sequence goes on along the minus strand of CANBQQ010000095.1, from coordinate 1,808 downwards.
CAGGTAGTGTAATAAGTATTATTTGATGTTGTATTAGACAATGTCTGGGTAGCACCATTACACATTGAATGATTACCTGTGATCACACCGTTAATAACGTTCTGGTTAACACTGTCCGTCTGCGAAGTACTATCCGATCCGCACACGTTGGTAACTACATAATGTATATCTGTAAAGCCTGTAGACACGCCGTTCACCACACCGGTATTAGATACCGTTGCAACAGACGGAGTCATAGAGCGCCATACGAACGTACCCGAAACAGGAGCAGTTGCAGACAAAGTACTTGGCGTACCAATACATACTCTTGTTGGACCAGAGATCGGTGAAGCAACCAAAGGATTCAGAACATTAATAGTAAACGTGTTAGTAAGCGGTGTTAATGAACAACCATACAATGTTGCTGTGATCGTTGTATTGACACCCGCACTCAATGCGTTGGCTACAGCAGTTACCGAACCTGATGGTACAACTGACACCACAGCTGGAGCTGAAGTTGTCCACGTAGAATAGTAAATATTTGATGTGCTGCTTGTCAATGTCTGAGCACTACCATTACACATATTACTACCAACAGAGCCGGTAATAACACCCGATACCGCATTGGTACCTATTGTATCAGTATATGAAGTACTGTCAGATCCACACGCATTGGTGATCACATAATGAATATCAACTGTACCATTCGCTACACCATTTACTACACCACCTGCTGTAACAGTAGCTATTGTAGGGTTGGTAGTATGCCATGCAAATGAACCTGTTGCAGGAGCAGCTGCAGACAATGTCAGCGGTGAGCCGATACAAATCCTGTGTGGGCCTGAGATAGGACTTGCCACCTGCGCAGGCTGCACATCTACATGGAACGTATCATATAAAGTAATACAACCATTGATTGCAAAGCTGATAGTTGCTGCACCCGCACTTACTGCGGTTACCGCACCGGTAGCAGCATTAACTGTTGCAACTGGCGAAGAGCTACTCCATGCTGTGCTGGTTGAACCTGTAGAAGTTACATCAGTAAATGTAACTGTCTGGCCAATACACATAGGTGATGAACCCGATATGCTGCCATTGGTTGGATTAGCAGTAACAGTATCTAATTTGAAAGTACTATCTGAGCTACATGAGTTAGTGATCACATAGAACATTGTATCCTGTCCAGGCGTGTTACCTGTTACAACACCCGTTACCGCATCTATTGAAGACACAGCAGGGTTAGTAGACCTCCAGCGGTAAGTATTACCAGCTGGTGGAGCCGATGCAACTGACAATGTAATTGTATTAGATATACCTGTACATACTCTTGTAAGACCGGAAATAGCAGGGGCAGAGGCAAGGCCGGTAACAGCTATTGCAAAGTAAGCTGTGTCGTTACCGCAACCTGTAGTCAGTACGTATCTTATCGTATCAACACCTGCTGACAAGCCATGAACTATACCCGTTGCAGAAACAGTTGCCACTGAAGGGAACTGGCTCGTCCAAGTACCACCTGCTACACCGCTCAAGGCAAGTGTATCATTTGTACCTGCGCAAAGTGAATTTGCACCTGTTATTGTGCTGTGTGGCGGTGTACCTGCTACAGTTACACGAACAACCCTTGAAATTGTATTTGTATCTCCCAAGGTAACTATCTTATAATATATAGTATCGCTACCCGGAGTGTGAGATGTAATAGTCACTGAGTCAGCAGTAAGTGCGCTCAATGTAATATGACCATTGGCGGTTACAGACCAGAAAGTGGTAGCATTAGGATTTGAGCCATGCTGCGTGCGTGCTGTCTGAGTTGCACTATTACACATAATACT
>CANBQQ010000094.1 GCA_947371715.1 Flavipsychrobacter stenotrophus | reverse complement strand
ATATGCACCGGGCTTTTTCAGCATCAGCAAAACAGATGCAGATATCAAACTGCTGCCTAATAATATGAAGAAGGTATCGGCACTTATTTTCACCAACGCCCCCAGGAAAGCCATAGGAATACTGAGTATAATTATGGGTAGTATCTTCTTAATGTCTACCTGCTTATTGCGTATGAAGAGGATACTACCTCCGGTTACCACTATTATGTTGCACACCAGCGCTACTGTCTTCATTTCATATACCGGCAGTTGATACATAGCCAGCACGGCCAGGTAACTGGAGCCACCGCCAAAACCCACAGAGGAATATATTAAGGCTATACCCAGAAAGAAAATAAGTAGCTCCCAGTGCTGCATGGGCTAAAAGTAATTAACGATAGGCAAACACCAACAAAAAACCGGGAAACAACTTTCGTTGTTTCCCGGTGAGGAATTAAAGACTGTGCATATTACCTATTGGCGTTAATGAAGTCATTTAATGCAGTTTTATTAGAATCCCAGGTAAATATATTGCCGATCCTAAAGAAGTTATTATTATCCAAAGTCCGCTTGTAAATGAATTTTGCAAAATCCAACTTACTTTCTTCCCATGTAAAGGTTTTGCAGATAGTTATTACCTGGTCAACAGTAAAGAAATTAGTATTGGCAATGGTCTTAGCTGTAGACAACCTTGTTTCATCCCATGCACTTGACTTTATAGACTGCAACGCAGCTGCAAAAGACTGATTATCCATTGGCATAGGAGGTGGTGGTGGCGGAGGTGTTGTAACTACCTGAACCGGCGCATTGTTACGACCATTATCACGGCCGTAGTGCATCACATACTCTCCCTGCTCACCCCGGTAATCACGCTCCAGGTTATTCATTCTGTTAAAGCTAAGCCTGGCGTAACCACTTCTATCCCTTACTATCCTCATGCTCAGGTTTATCGGTCCCCCCTCGATCGGATCCATGAACGTAATTGTCTTAGAAATAGCAGGTGTGCGGTTATCGTCAAATATTATCTGTATGTCATTTACAACAAATGGAAGATCTTCTATTCTCACCCTCGACTGTGCGTAGGTATTCTGCTTGATACCATTGAGCATTAAGAAAAAACGCTCTCCATTTTCAGACCATATCGACAATGCGCTACCAGGCACACCCACCATCTGGCCGTATCCTGTTCCTGCTCCGTTTCCATTCCCATATCCGCTTCCGTTGTTGTGTCCATATCCACTTCCGTTGCCTGTTCCGTTTCCTCTTCCTCCGCCATTACCATGTCCACTTCCACGGTTGTCTCTATTATTCTGAGCTAATGATAAAAATGGTAATGCAATAAGCGCTAATAAAAATAATTTACGTTTCATAAAATTGTGTTTGTGTGCAAGAATAATAAATATTTCTCAATCTATAGAGCTGTAAATCAATTAGTGTGCCAATTTAGTACATAGTCGTTGGTAAATAGTATATAGAGTTTGTAAACAACAAGAATGCAGCTTGAGAGAACATCATTTATATTATAGAAGTCACATGCAAGCGGCCTTATCACTATGTACTAACGACTATCTACTAATAACTATCTAGTATTTTAACATCTCTTAAAAGGCTATTTATTTATTTTCATACCTTGGTAGTTGTAAACTGATCATGAATATCAAACAAATGAAGTGGCGTATACGTTATGCCATGCAATATTTCCCCTTTACGCTCAATACCCTACTCTGTGCCGCCGCTATTTGGGGTGGCTATCACTTGCTCTATAAGCCTACTCCAAAGGGCGAGGATCAGTCTTCTCTGATGCCCTTCATCATACTTATGGGCAAGATGACTTTCATGCTACTGGCTTTTATAGTCATCATATCTGTGCTCAGCACCATTGCCACCTGGATATATTACCTGATCCAAAAGAGCAAAGGCAAATTACTGACTGTTGACTTCAATATTGAATCGAGGAAAGGCAGGAAGAATAGGTTGTTCCTGTATGCCAGTCTACCCGGCGCTATAAGGCCTTTACTGGGCTTTGTAAAAGGTCGCCTGATCTATGACGACAACCAGATGACAGACCAATTCAGCCTAATGTCAGGGCAACGTAAAGAGCGGAGTATCTGGCGGCTGGCCATAACCGGCAAAAGCAACATTGTACTACCAGACATCAAAGAGTATGACCTGAAAGGTGGCTTTGTGTACTTCCAGGACATGTTGCATCTCTTCTCATTTGCGGTGCCGCAGCCAATAAGCGGACACTTCTACCAACCACCTGTCTTAATGCAGGAACATGATGCAGATGTGTATCCCAAGAAGACAGAAACACTGGATGTGCGTATAGAGCAGATGCGCCGCGTAGAGGGTGAACATACCAACTATAAAGACTTTGAGGCTGGTGATGATGTGCGCCGAATAGTATGGAAGGTATATGCCCGCAATCGCGAATTGGTGGTCCGTATCCCGGAAATGTTTGAACCATATGCATCGCACCTCAACTACTATGCTTCCTTCTTTGCCGATGTAAAAGACAGCTGGCTGGACGATGGCTACCTGAAGGAAATGCTTAACTACTACAAGAACAATGTTTGGACAGTATATGACACTCTTTCAAAGAAAGAATGGCAAATGTCTTTCGTGCCAGACCAGGAGTTTTCTGTAGCAGAAGAGGCAGATGACGCGGCTAAAACTGCCCGGATCATTAGCAATAGTGAGTGGCACAAAGAAAGGTCATTATCAGAATATTTCAGCCCTAAAAATGGCACTGTGCTGTGCATTTCTTCTCTTACCGATCCGCATGATCTGGCCAACCTTTTGGAGCGTTGCGATTCGTCGACCGTTGTGTATTTCGTAAAGGTATCGCAGGTATTTAAGCATTATGCCGCCCTCAGCCTGCTCAGCCGCCTGATTATTCGTCCACCGCAAGACAGGCTCTCTAAACTCCGCACCCGCTGGCTGTTCTCGCCAATGCGCCTGCAGGTCAATAAAAGAGAGCAAGCAATTGAAGCCTTGCTCAAGAAGAGCGATGTAGTTTGGGGGGAATTGTAGGTGGTAGCCCTTTATTTCCGCGCTATTATACTCACTGTTTGTTGTAGAGATTACCTTAAGCCCGATGAAAATGAAAAAATAATCGGGCATGGAAATTTGACAATTTACTGACATTCAATTATTTACGAAAAGATCCAATGCCCGATCGTGCCCGATGGGCTTATCTCAAAAAGCACTAACACTGAACATGTCGCTCTTCGACGCAGCTCAGCATCACATTCGGTGTCAGGAAAGCAATACCCGATGAAAATGAAAAATAAATCGGGCATAGAAATCTGATAATTTACTAAAATTCAACTACTTGCAAAAAAACACAATGCCCGACCGTGCCCGACTGGTTTTTCAGAACGAGTGTTGACGATTTCATTAAATGTTTCATTTGACAAGATCTATATTTCAAAGAGCAGACAGGCACTCGACCTGAACGAGTGCAAATTAATATATGATAAAGTCTCCGGCAAATAAAGATATCAACAGAGGGAAATGCGGTGTGTTTTATTACAAAAAGCGCAACGGCTTTTGAGGCTCTCTCGCTGTTGTCAATCTATTGACAACAGCGATCATTCTACTATAGTTTTTGCTATTTCATAGCTGGTGGAGTTACCTACTTTTATGAAGTACATACCACTATGAATATCGAGGCTGCGAAGGGTTTGAGATTGAGTACCGGCTGTGGCATAAATAGTTTGTTTATGTACTAGTCTACCGAGGTTGTCATAGATGTCTACATCATAGTCGCCGGGTGTAGTAAAGGTGCATGAGAAGGTGATCTTGTCAGTAGTACTTGTGCCCAAAATGGTAAGGGCAATGTTCTTCTTGACTTCATCGCCCACGCTTAATCCCCATGGCGTGAGGAAGACGTTGTCGATAGTCCATGAACCGCCGGTAGTGGCCGTAGATGCGTACCTGAAGGCAACGTACAACGGACTATTCTTGTAAGAAGTAAGATTTACGTAGTGTGTTACCCAACCTGCAGAATCATCGGGGCCAATAACAGGGCTAAGCCGGCTTGCACTATCCATGTCCGTCCAGGTGGTAGTATCGGGAGGATTGCCCGTGTTGTACATGTGATTGATGAGGACCTGCATACGTGCGCCGCTAATGTTGTAGCGAGAATCAAAACGAAGGTAAACGCTATCGGTAAAACCGGTAAGATCGAGACGAGGAGTAAACAACCATGCAGTGTCTAAATAATGTATACCACTAAAAAAACTGTTACACTGCATGCCGGGAGTGCCGGCGCGTCCACCCAACTGGGTGCACTGCCATGCGAGGGCAGCTGTAGGGGGAATCACATTCCACTCAGACCAGTAGAGCGGGTAAACTGTACCACCTGAAGCACAGGTAACATTAAAATCTTGTCCCAGCGACGTAACTGTTTGAGCCTCAGCGGAGAGCAAAGAGAAAGCTGAAATGATGAGCAGGCAAAGTTTCTTCATAGGTGAATGTTTGAATGACAAATGTATTTAAATAGGTGTTTGGCGCAATCAGAAAGACCGGTTATTGTAGTATTAAATCAAAATCAGGCCTTCTTTCTGTTATTACGAAATACACTATCTCCGATATAAATGACGTTCATATAAGTGCAATTGTTAGTAACTTAGAAAAATAATTGCCGCATTTGGTATGGAAAGATAAAAAACGCTCATGCGTCAATATTATTTACCCTCTTTCCTAACATTTTCTCCCGTACACTCGTCATAGAGTGTACTGACAGAATAGATTAGCAATAAAACATACAAAATAGATATCAGGCGTTGACCGGACAATTAAATATAAACATTCCTTTACAGGCAACAGAAAAGGTGGCTGCAGATCAGCACGACCTTTATGTACTGGTGAAAGAGTGTATTGCCCAGTCGAGAAGTGCGCAGAAAAAACTATATGACCTGTACTCTCCTGCAGCATATGGAATAATAAAAAGATACATGTTTGGCAATGAAGATGCGGCCAAAGAAATACTCAACGATTCGTTCTATAAAATTTTCACCAAGCTCGACCAATACTCTTTTCAGGGTGCTTTTGAAGGGTGGATAAGGCGAATTGTTGTAAATACGGTTACCGACTACTTAAGGAAGAACCTGAAAAGTGACCAGATAACAAAGGAAGTGCAGCCGGAAGATGGCTATACAGATAGCGGATCGCTGGGTAATCTTTCATTCAAAGAGCTAATGCAGGTAGTACAGACGCTGCCTGAAGCGCAGCTGGCAGTTTTCAACTTATTTGTGTTCGAAAACTACCCGCACAAAGAAATAGCAGGACTACTAGATATTACAGAAAATAACAGCCGATGGTATTTGAATGATGCCAGGCGAAGATTGAAAGACAAGATAAATTTATTAATGCAGCAATAGGAATAGCGATGAAACAAGATGTAAACAATATTGATAACCTCTTCAGAGAAGGCCTTGGTGGGTACACTGAGGTACCGCCTCCCGATGTGTGGGATGCTCTGGAACGGAGGTTAGACAATGATAAGAAAAAACGGCCCTTTGCGTGGAGATGGTTTTTTGTGATGTTGTGCGGGGTAGGCCTTTTTGGTTCTCTCTTCGCCTGGAAGATGAACGGACATTCGGGTACAACACCTGATGTTGCGGAGACTTCCGGCATCGCATCAATTCAACAGCCGCCTGTAGAAAAACAGGCAACAACTCCGGGTAACACATCTGCCGGGAGCAACACATCAACACCATCAATTACGCACAAAAAACATGTAAAACACACGGATGATATAAACAGTACCAATAATAGTTCAGGTAATGAGCAACCTCAAAGTAATAATGTAGCCATCAACAACAATAATGTAACGGGATCGGCCAACAGAACTACGAAGACCGACCTACTGGACAATACCGCAGTTGCGATGGCGAATGTAGAACCAACACCAGGTACCGAGCATGCACCAATAAGATATGTTACCAACAACAAGAACCGTAATAATATTGTAGTAGCAGAAACAGAACCGGCATACAACAATACCACTTACAACACAGCAGAGGAAAGCGAAGAAGACAACGTAACGTATGGCAGAAAGCCAGGGATGGAGAACAATGAACCTGCACCGCGTAATACCTATGCGGCATCTGCAAGTTATGAGGGCCGTCCTGTTGTAGCCGGCAGTCATTTTGCCAATAGAACCGGCATAACAAGTTCACCAACAAAACAATCAGCAGACAAGCGGTCAGCTTTGCCAACTCCAAGCTCAACATCGAACCAGGAAGTTGCTACTACCCCACGTAAGAGAAACGGTCGCAGAGGCAATAGCGGATCGAACAACAACCCCTACTCTATTACTAACAACGGTGGTACTGTACGTGCAATTGCCCATACGCCAAATACAACAAAGCCAGCTGCAAGGACTAATACAGTAGCTACGACAGCAAAAACTACAGCAGTTGATAAACCGATCAAGACTGAGCAAAAAACCTTGAACGCGGAACCTGCAACAAGAACAACTGATGCAGTGACTGCATCAGTTAAGCCAGTACAGAATATAACTTCAGTAGCTACCAAAACTGCGCAAACTACCGCAAGCACTGCGACTATGCCCCCTGTAAAGAAAGCAGTCGTAAAAACAACTGTTGCGAAGCCTGCAGATGTTGTGGCAGTTAATGTACCTGCTAAGAAAATAGCCAAGAAGAAAGTTACAACAACAACTGAAACAAAACCAGTAGTTGCTGCAACCGTGCCTGCCGTTAAGACAGTAGCCAAAACTTCAACCACCGCATCTGTTAAGCAAAGCAAAGTAGCTACGAAGCCTACCGACATAGTAACTAAGCATGAGCACAAAACAACTCAACATAAAGCTACGACTACCGCTACCGTTGCACAACTTGCATCGGGCAAGAAAGTTGTAAACAGTAATGAAGTAGCAGCGGTAAAACCTACCCCGTCGGTTAACAATAAAAGGAAGCATGGCGGCAAGCACGTAGCGGCTACTACTGCAGTTGCCGGCACGCAACCAGGAGCAACGACTATTGCTTCTAAAGACGCATCAACAACTACAAGCGCTGTAGTAAAGAAGGATGTAAATAGCCCGGTTGCAAAGAAGACAAAACATACTGCCGCAACAAATAGTGAAGAACCGGTAGCCAAGGTTACCAAGAATAAAAAGAAGACAACTACAACAACCCCGACCACTACCAATACAGCACTGGTACAGAACAATAAAAAACACAAAAACAATAACAAGCCTGAACCAACAAATATACTGAGCGCAACAGCTTCGGCTAACAAACTACCGGAGTCAACCGCAGTAGCGCAAACAAAACCACAGGTAGCACCGGAAACACAAAAAGTGATGAGTACATTTAAAGATGCTCAGACCCCGTCTATAAAGCCAACAGAAACGGCTCCGTTACCGATACCTGCCGCTGCTACAGCGGGTGTTGACTCACCCGCCCAGAAGCACAAGTTTGGTGGATTTACATATGGTGTAAAGGTGGGTTATGAAGGTGGTGTTACCAGTGATGCTTCGAGAAAGTTTGTCATCGCTCCGTTCATTGAACGCCAGATAACATCTAAGTTCTCGATAATGGCACAGCCTTCAATCAAGTCGTCTATAGCAAGGACTAACGGATTGAGCGGAACGCAAACATTTTACAGGACCGACCCTAATGGTACTGTAACGAATGTAGACAGCTTCCTGATACCCGTGATACAAAACAACCAGACAACAGGATACCTGCTGAGGATAAATGTTGCTTACCATGAGACCCATGATTCTATTGTAAAATCATATGCTACCGGCGGCAATTATATGGAGTTTGAATTGCCGATAACTCTGAAGTATGCTATCAATAATAAGCTGTCTGTTTATGGTGGTGTTAGCCTTAACTACAGCAAGTACATACAAGTGCTGGAACATACTTACACCAGCAGACCTATAGTAAGGAATGATACGTCATTCACCATTTACCCTACCGCACCAGCACCTATAAGTTCTGTATTACAGTATGCGGGCAATAACATCAATAGCTATTCCGGTCCGTTGTACCCTGCACAGAGCGGTGGATTGTTCAGACTGGGGTATATGCTAGGTGTGAGCTATGAGATAAGGAAAAGATGGCTGATAGATGCCCTATGGACAAAAGCCCCAACAAAGACGAATATACAGGGTGGCTATGATGTGAATAAGGGATTATCGACAAGCTATTTCAGGCTGACACTTGGATACAGACTATCGAAATAAACAATGATCTGTTATGTAGAAAAGGGATGTCCGGGTGGACATCCTTTTTTTGTTATGGGGATTTGGTTGTTTTGAGTGGCATTGTACAAAACGAATACGTCCTGATGTTCGGGTCAGAGACCAGAAATGTTCGAAAAGTTGTTAATGTGCTTAGATAAGGGTAACCCGTGACGGGGCAATGTCCATTTTTTGTTGTTTTTTGCTACAAACAGGTAGTCCCTACGGGACAAATCACGAGTTGCTTGACTCTTTTCGAATACTTACGGTCAGAGACCCATCAAACTATGTCGTCACAAGAGCGCTACGCTAACTCTCGCGACCGGGTACAAAACGAACACGTCCGCATGATACGGCAACCACAAGGGATTGCTCTATCACGTCAAAACGAATACGTCCAAGTGTAAGATTGCTTCGCGAAGGGCTCGCAATGACCAACCGCTTTTATTTTTTGTGATTGGATGATGATTGCGGGGCAACCCGAATAACTTCTCGCAGGGATCAACGACTACTCCTATTTACACAATACCAACTCACTTTCCTTAAGCAACTTATCTTTTTTGATGGATACTACTCCAACATCTTCACATACCAAGCCGCCGGCGAGGTTGGAAACTTCTGCCATCAGGTGGACATTCTTTGTGAGGGCATAGACCATTGCAGCCGTGGCTATAACTGTATCGCCTGCTCCTGACACATCGGCTATATCGCGGATGTGCGATGGTATGATACCTGAGGTGTGGCTGTCGTTATAAAATACCCCTTTTTCAGATAAGGTGATAAAGGTGATCTTGTGATCCAGCACTTCGTTGAGTTTCTTATGCACCGCATTCAATTCATTGAGACCGGTATTTTCTAATGGCATATTCAACCCCTCGCGCACTTCTTTCAGGTTGGGCTTAAAGAGGGTAACATTCTTATAAGAAAGGAAGTTCTTCTTCTTTGGATCTACGGCCGTGATGATCCCGATCTCGTTGCAATGATCCGTGATACGC
>CANBQQ010000093.1 GCA_947371715.1 Flavipsychrobacter stenotrophus | reverse complement strand
GTACTGACAACGGAGCAGTATAACACCCTTAAGAGTAAAAACATGCGAAAGTATACTGACGCCATGGATTACTTCCGCAACCTGTACTCATCGGCAAGAAGAATGTCGAATGAAATAACGAGGTATCAGAAAGGATCGGAGCATATCCAATTTTTGTTTGATGACATCAGAAGGGAATATGTACGGGTAGCGAAATATACAGACACTATACCGCGCCCCCGGTGGCGGCGGCTGGACATAACCAGCAGATGGGTATACGACAGTCTGTACACCATTATCACTGATTCCATAAATGAGCGAAAGATAAGATTGGCCGATATTGCCGGCGGTGAATCTGTGCTATCACGCCTGCAATACAATATCAATTATGGTAATGAACAACTAAGTAATTTGCTGCATTCGCTGGAGTATGCGACGACTTTGCTCACTGCTGAGGCGCACTACCGGTTGTACCTGCAGGACAACCTGGATGAGGGTGCAGGCAAGTATTACCGGGCTATGAAGCAACTGAAGAATATGGAGATAGATAGTAGCCACTACCACTACCTGCAATGTTATGATTCTGTAATTGCCATTACCCGTGAGAATATAGTGATACAGGAAGAGCATGTAGCTACCTGCCAAAGGATACTTAACGATATGCAATGGCTTGTAGACAAGACCAGACCTGATAGTGTACTGACAACAACGTATAGCTTGTGGGCAAATGACATGATGGATTGCTCCCGGCGCTTTGTGGCTGCATTGGATGCGTCAACGAACTTCGTTAAAGGCATTAACCGGGATATTGCTATAATAAGGCAGCAGTATGCATTTATAGCCAACATGGCCAGGGCAATGCAACGACCGGAAAAGACCCGAAAGGACATGGAATACAAATCCATACTGGCTGATCAGCAGCGGGATATGAAGGATATTGCCAGATTCAGGGAGCATCTGAAAAGGTCGTTTGCTGTATTGGAGGCGGCGAAAAGGTGATGGGTGTAGTATTCCTCCCAGATGTGCTCTCTATATGCCGACCTGAGCCCTCTTGGCTATTAAAAAAAATGTGAACTTAATTCTTTAAACAAAACAAGAGGCCTGCCGGATAATTTTGGCAGGCCTCTTAACGTCAACATAAAATCAGATAATTAATTCTGGATCGTAATTTTTCCTGAAGATGTTTCGCTATCAGTAATAACCTGATATAAATATATTCCCGGTGCGTATCCTACAACGCTTAAACTTGCATTGTTATTACCTGATACAATCTGCTCCTGCATCAACCGGCCACTTATATCCAAAAGCCTGATCGTTGCCTTTTCAGATGAAGGGAATTGGAAATACACTATGTCATTTGCTGGGTTAGGATATACGCGGATCACATGCTCCGCTTCTGCGGCTGCAGTGGTTCCCTTACTGAATTTATGGCCCTGTCCTTCGTTTGCACCGCAACATGGCAACTCAAGCTGATGGGCCATTATAGCTGACTGGAATATACTGCTTACATTACCCAAAGTAGCAGGCGTTACACCGGCAGGATCGGCAGTGAAAGCAGACCATTTTGCCGGGTCTCCCAGATCTGTGCTTACCAGACCGTCGAACACATATTTTTTACCCGTTCCCGTTCCTGTTTTTACAGGTCCGCCGAGGTTATTACCGGCAGCCGGAATAGACGCAAACGCATTGATGCCTGTAGCTGAACCATAGCCTACGCCATGATAAAAAGCAGGAGTACCCGGTGTTACGATGCTACAGCCGGGACAACGTACCTGGAAGGCATCATTTGTATTATTGAGACCAATGGTATTACTCCACGATGACGCTGTAGCATATGCAGTAGTATCGTTGTCGGCACAATAATCACAGTCTGTAATAGCCGGGTGTATACCAAACCTCTGAACGTGAGGAATGCCATATGGAGCTGCCACAGTACCCCCAACAGGTATCCAATATACAAGTGTACCGGCCGCTGTAGTATCAATTTTAAATGTATCACTCATGTTGTAGCAATTAGCATCATGATTGTACATAACTATAACACTACCTACAGGCACATTGGCCCATGTACCGTCATTGGCAAGTCTGTAATGTCCTTGTGCTATGCCCACACCCGTCGTGCAGCCACCTGTATTAAAGTTGCCGGAATTGTCGTCCATTATCCAGCCACTTACATCTACTGCCGGAGCCAGATCATCGCCGCAATTGGTCACTACCATTTCCGCATATTCACAATCACCCGATGGGCCGTTTGATATTTCTGTTACAGCAAGTACACCTTTTCCGGGAGCCTGGTATTGCACTATAAAGTTATAGTTACCATAGACACTATCGGGCTGGTGATAGGTGGTATCGAGGATCGTAACCTGTAGGGTATCATAAGTAGCGATGTGCGTAACTGAATCTATCGTAGTGTCTACATAAGTGCCATGTAAGGTATCTACGAGGGTATCTATAGCACCATTGAATGACAACTGCCTGAAGCATACCATTTCCTGCGGCATCTGTGCAACCTTAGCACCCGGCACTGTATTGAATGATACCGCCACCGGATATTGTGCTCCCGGATCCATCATTATATTGTCAAGACGTACACTTGTTGTTCCATCGAACGTAACCGTTTTAGTATTATAGTTCACCGAGCTATAGGTACCCAGGCTACCACCTGCTACCCATCTGGCAAACAAGTCGCCCAATGCAACATCTATTCTCACAAACTGGTTGAGATTGCTTACCCCTGTACCCGGATGCAACGTAAAATGATTGGCCATTTGTATACTGAACGGCGCTGCTACAGATCCGCCATTACCGGCAATGACTATATGCGGACGAATCTTAGGAAGCGCACCGGTTATATAAATGATATTGGTGTTTAACGTGGCTATATTATTGTTATTGCGCACGTTATTGCTGATGGTTCCGGTAGTGATCTCGCATATGGTCATACCATCTGTGCAACTTGCATTATGTCCGTCAACGATCCTAGACAAAAAGCATAGCTCCATCCACGGGTCTCCTGTGGTACAGCTTGTAGGGTAGTAGTCATGAGGATCCGGCGGGGTCCATGAAGTTTCGATGATCTGCTTATCACCCACTGCCAGATCAGATATAGTACGGGGCGATGCTGTAAGCTCATGTCCAAGTATTTTCGGGGTAGCCCCACCACATATTGCACCAGGTGCGGTCATACCCAAACCATTCCAGGAATTTGGCCATGTTTCAGCAGAAAAACCACCCATTGTCCAGTAAGTATGCAAAGCTGCATGAGTGGCTGACTCCACATAGTCGGCACATCCTACGTTCTTAATGTATGTGTACAGGTAGTTAGTGACCGGGCCAACAGTAGGGAATCCCGGAGACTGGTTCACAGATATCTTATCGGGGTCAGTGCCATTGGCGTGATACCTGTTCCAGAGGTCCTGTGTATTCCATATGTTCCAGTTAGCCGGATTAAAGAGCGCCTGCGTATTGGCTTCATCATACATATCAAAATGTGAATCGCGCGATGTCAGATCAAATCCCGATGTAATCAGCGCAGTACGCACATTTATACTTGTTGGGCAGCCGTTGTTGTCTGTTACGGTAAGAATATGCGCCGAAGCTAAAGGAGCCCCCCCACCGATGAGCGCGTTTACGGTTGGGTTACTAATATTGTAATTGTCGAGGTAGGCACCATTCAGTGGTATCGTTATAGTTGTACCAAAGAAATTTATCACGGCAGGCGGCATAGGGGTCCATAGGTAAGTATATGCCCATGTTCCTAAACCTGCGGCAACAGACACAGAATATTGTGGCAGTAATCCTGGGTGAACAGTAGAAACATTTGACCCCGGAGCACAACGTGTGCTAATATCTATATCTGTAAATGACGGATAATAGCCATTGTATAGTTGAGGAGACGGTTTCCAGAGATAAAATGGAGTTGGAGCAATGCCGCTGAAAAACAACGAAAGATTATCAGTACGACTTGCTACCGAATAAGTACCACTTCCTCCGCCGGCGCAGTTTACAGCTGTAAGAACGGCTGATGACAAACCTATAAGAGTTTCGTCCATATAGGTCAACGTACCGCTTGGCGTGCCATTAGAGGGATTGGGTAGTCCTGCAGCCATAATAAGTGCTCCTCGGCCATCTTTTTGTATATCACTATAGCCACAGTTTGCAGTACCAGTTACCCTGGTGAAAGTATGAGATGTTGAACCCAGAGATCCTATTGCGAAAAACGCCAGACCTGAATGCTTAATGGTTGTCAAACCATAATCATATGAAAGGTAACTCACATACAGATAATCTGTTCCCGAAAGTGAGGTTGCTTCTGTAAATCCAAAAATAGTACCGGGGCTGGTATTGGGATCTAAGGGAGTGCCAACTACAGAAATGTCATACGCTGAGGAGTTTGCGTACCCACCGGATAAGTAACTAGCTGCCGTAGGAAAAATACGCCATAGCACAACCTTGCTGCCTAGTTGACCCAGTCCTGTAGCCTGGTCTGCAGTAGCTATAAACCCGAAATATTTATTACCTCCAATGGTCATTATTTTTGCCAAAGGGCTGTAGGCATTATAATATTGCATGTCCTGATACGTAGCAGTGGTAGTAGATGGTAGGTTACCATTGGCAGGAAACATCCATTTGCGTAATTTGGAAGCTACAGTAGTTGTTGATGAAAGGTAAGGCTCTACAGTATATATAGCTCTATCGCTGCCGCATGGGGTCTTGTCTGCTGCGATAGCAAATGTACCAACCGCATATATATTATCTACTTCAACCATGCCTGTGCTCGTAGCATCATACATGATATTGTCTACGCAACCGGTTATGGTTCCAACCGCATCCATATTGATCCTGACAACGCGCAATACTGCATATTGAAGCGGAAAGGAAGCATGAGAAGTGGTAGCCCAGAAAACAGCGTAGTAGCTGGTATTATTACCGGATTGCACACATGGGAACACGCATATATCAGACAGCGCTTTATAGGCGGTGAAAGAAGTTGTTGTGCCGCCAACAGTAACAGAAGTACTATAACCGGTTGTAAAATCGTGCGCCACATTTCCGTTAGGTTTATAAATACCATTCTGGTCTGCAGAAAACAATAGTTGCCCGGTAGGGCTGTAGGTGGCATTGGCCATGGGGAAGCGGTTACTGGATGTAGTATGTGCATCAACTATTGAGCTGATACCCGTCATGGTAACAGGCGCGAAGCTCGACAGAAGTTCCAGTGTATTACTGTTGCTGCCGCAGCCGGACGAAGTGCCAAAAACGGAAACGGAACTATTTTGTGCCTGTGCCTGAACGGCAACCGGCAGGGCTGCCACAACCAGCAAGAGCGCGGCTTTGCGCATCCATGCAGGAATAAAAGAACTGTTTTTCATGTTGTTATCTTTTAAAGTAAAAAGAAGGTTTGTGTGAAGGAAGGGCGGTGGCGCAGTACTCACCTTGAAGTGCTACACAATAGATATCTACGCTGTCTATCGGGGATGTTTTGATATAACCATAGGCGGCTTGTTTTAAATGGGAGGAATGAAATAAATTATCGGGTAATGCAGATTACTACATTACCTATAGAGTTTCGGGTAGCACACCGCATATAGTAGATGCCCGGAGCCAAACTTGACCCGAATAGTGCGGGCTTATTAGCAACTCCATTTGCAGTGGCCACTACAGTACCCAATATATCTGTAACTGTATACTGCACAGGCAAGTTCTCTTCTGAATGTACTATGCAAGTAAATAATCCGGAAGATGGATTAGGAAAGACTGAAACAGAGGTGGCACTCATTGACGGGGAGCCGACAGACAATGCCGCATTGTGGATAAGGCGTATGCGATAATTGCCAAAATCGGCAATATAAAGATTACCTGAGGTATCAAAGGCAAGTCCGGCTGGCTGTGATACTTTTGCGTTCGTCGCAGGCCCTCCATCTCCGCTAAAACCAACAGTTCCGGTTCCGGCAATAGTGGAAATGATTCGGGTATATCTGTCCACCCTTCTCACCCTGTAATAGCTGGCATCACCTATATAAAGGTTACCGGCTGCATCCAGCGCTACACCAATAGGCCCATTCAGCCGGGCAGCAGTAGCAGGGCCGCCATCGCCCGGCGTAGTTGCCACAGGATCTCCTGCTATGGTGGTAATGATGCCCGCAGCATCTATATTACGTACCACATCTTCCTGATCGTCAGAAAAAATGATGTTCCCGCTATCTAACACAATTCCATAGGGCATGTTGATATTGGCGGCTGTTGCCGGTCCTCCATCTCCTGAATAGCCGGCTATGCCTGTACCTGCTATTGTAGCTATAATACCCGACGGGTTTACTTTACGGATACGGCGCCCTTCATATTCGGTAATAAACAAATTACCTGAATCATCGAGCGCTAAAAAATGTGGATCATTGATGGCCGCCGAGACAGCAGCTATGTTATCGCCATTGTACACTGTATTGCCATTACCCGCTACTGTGGTTATGATACCTGTGGTATCTACCTTTCGCACGCGGTGATTAAAAGCATCACTGAAGTAGATATTGCCCCAGTGGTCTACTAATAGGCCAATTGGCCTGTTTAACATAGCCATAGTTGCCGGAATGCCATCGCCGTTATAACCCTCACCTCCATTACCGGCTACAGTAGTGATGATGCCAGCCGCATCTACTTTGCGTATTAGGTCGTGGTAGCCGTCGGTAATATAATAATTGCCCTTGCCATCGAGGGCTACATCGAAAGGGCCGATCAAGCTGGCATTTGTGGCCGGGCCACCATCACCGAGTGAGGTGCCACTGCTGCCTGCAATGGTAGTAATGATCTGCCCGTGAGCGTAAAAAGTGAGGAGTAATGTTACGAAAAGAGAAAGTGTTGTTTTCATGGAATTATTTTTAAAGAAGAGGAATGAAATATATTACCTAGTAATGCTGATAACTACACCCGCCACAGCCCGGGGAGACGCACACCGCATATAGTAGTTGCCGGCAGGCACGCTGACCTGGAACCGGGCAGGCATATTGGTATTACCATAGGCGGTAGCCACTGCAGTGCCCAGCATATCGGTAAGCGTATACCGCAAAGGCAGACTTTCTGTTGAACGAACCATGATGGTAAACAATCCCGAAGAAGGATTAGGAAAGGCTGAAATAGAGGTGGCACTCATGGACGGGGAGCCAGCAGACAAAGCCGCATTGTGGATAAGGCGTATGCGAAAATTTCCAAAGTCGGCAATATAAAGATTACCTGAGGTATCAAAGGCAAGTCCGGCTGGCTGTGATACTTTTGCGTTCGTCGCAGGCCCTCCATCTCCGCTAAAACCCAAAGTTCCGGTTCCGGCAATAGTGGAAATGATTCGGGTGTATCTGTCCACCCTTCTCACCCTGTAATAGCTGGCATCACCTATATAAAGGTTACCGGCTGCATCCAGCGCTACGCCAATGGGCCCATTCAGCCTGGCAGCAGTAGCGGGGCCGTCATCGCCCGGCGTGGTTGCCATGGGGTCTCCAACCATGGTTGTAATTATGCCCGAAGCATCTATCTTGCGCACCACATCTTCCTGCGCATCAGAAAAAATGATGCTCCCGCTATCGAGTACAATACCATAAGGTGTATTGATTCTTGCAGCGGTGGCAGGGCCGTTGTCTCCTGTGTAACCTGCTACACCATTGCCTGCTATTGTAGTAATAATGCCAGCCGCATTTACTTTACGGATTCGGTGGCCTCCGTATTCGGTTATATACAAATTACCGGATTCATCGAGTGCTAAAAAATGTGGATCCGAGATAGCCGCGGTATCAGCAGCAATATTATCACCATTATATAGTGTATTCCCGTTACCCGCTACGGTGGTAATGATGCCTGCGGTATCTACTTTCCGCACACGGTTATTGTAAGCATCGCTAAAATAGATATTTCCGTGGCGATCCACTACAAGACCTACAGGCCGGTCTAACATAGCAGTAGTGGCCGGAATATTATCACCGTTATAACCAGTCATGCCGCTACCTGCAACAGTAGTAATGGTGCCTGCGGAATCTACTTTGCGTATGCGGTCGTGGTAGCCATCAGTGATATAATAGTTGCCCTTGCCATCGAGGGCTACATCATAAGGGCCGATCAAGCTGGCATTTGTGGCCGGGCCACCATCGCCGAGTGAGGTGCCACTGCTGCCTGCAATGGTAGTAATGATCTGCCCGTGAGCGTAAAAAGTGAGGAGTAATGTTACGAAAATAGAAAGTGTTGTTTTCATGGAATAATTTTTAAAGAAGGAATAAAATGTATTACCTAGTAATGCTGATAACTGCACCTGCTGCAGCCTGAGGTGTAGCACACCGCAGGTAGTAATTACCAGCAGGCACACTGACCTGGAACCGGGCAGGCATATTGGTATTACCATAGGCGGTAGCCACTGCAGTGCCCAGCATATCGGTAAGCGTATACCGCAAAGGCATGCTCTCTTTTGAAGATACAATACAGGTAAATAGACCATCGGAAGGATTAGGGGAAACCGATATTGAAGTGAAACCAATTGACGGGGAGCCGACAGACAAAGCAGCATTGTTTATGAAACGTACACGATAGTTACCAAAGTCGGCAATGTACATATTACCCGACGAATCAAACGCCATCCCCCCTGGTTGCTTTACCTGCGCATTAATGGCAGGCCCTCCATCTCCGCTAAAGCCGAGAACACCAGTTCCTGCTATGGTAGAAATAATGTGGGTGTATTTATCTACCCTTCTTACCCTGTAGTTGTTTGCGTCGGCTATATATAAGTTGCCTGCTGCATCCCGCGCTACGCCAGTAGGCTTATTGAGCCGGGCGGAATTAGCCGGGCCACCATCGCCAGGTACTGTTGCAAAAGGGTTGCCTACTATGGTGGTAATTATTCCAGATGCATCTATCTTGCGCACCACATTTTCAGGATCGTCAGAAAAAATAATGCTACCGCTGTCTAATACAATACCAAAGGGCATATTGATATGAGCGGCAGTTGCCTGTCCTCCATCTCCCGAATAACCAGCTATACCTGTACCTGCTATTGTAGTTATAATACCCGATGGGTTTACTTTACGGATACGGCGCCCTTCATATTCGGTAATAAACAAATTACCTGAATCATCGAGTGCTAAAAAATGTGGATCATTGATGGCCGCCGAGACAGCAGCTATGTTATCGCCATTGTACACTGTATTGCCATTACCCGCTACTGTGGTTATGATACCTGTGGTATCTACCTTTCGCACGCGGTGATTAAA
>CANBQQ010000092.1 GCA_947371715.1 Flavipsychrobacter stenotrophus | reverse complement strand
GTATATACATGGGCGACTCATATGAGTATATCTATGAAGCAGTAAACATTAAGAACTTATTTTTCTTTTACAGTGGTAACCCTGCTATGCCCATTCAGCCGGAGTATATGACGCAAAGGCAACCATTGTATCCATTGTTGCTTACCGGTATCTATCTTTTTTCTGTGAACAACTGGATAGTGTTGGTACTGCAAAATTTGATCTCCGTATGTAATATTGTTTATGCCCGCAAACTGTTCCTGCATCTGGGCTTTAACCGCAAATATGATTGGCTACTGCTCTTGTTAGTAATAGCCAGTCCATCGCAATTTATTAACACCAATACTATTGCGCCGGACATACTGCTACAATCGTTTACACTGCTCTACTTTGGCCAGTTTATAGCGTTATATAAAACCCGTAATCTGCGCCATGGCTGGTATATGTGCCTGTGGTTGATAGCAGGATTATTTGTAAAACCAGTACTCTACCCTTTCGTTGCCATTCACTTTCTGTCGTTGTTCATTCTGTTTCTCAGATGGAACATCAAAATGCAGAGACCACTTCTCATAATGACGCTTCCTGTTTGCGTAGTACTTTGCTACAATTATAGTAATGAATTACGTACCGGCAAATCACACTTCTCCAGCAACCAGTCATTCAACGCCATCTACTATTTCAATGCCTATTACACCGCAACGCAGGGAGCGGACAGCGCTGCAAAGTTTCTGGCAAATGAGCAGGCAGACATTAATGCATTTCCTGAATATAAAGATAGGTATGACTACGCCAATAACCGAGGCATAGCACTCTTGAAAAAACACTTTGTTCCATATATGCTCTTTCACCTAAAAAGTGCAGGCCGCATTTTTATTGATCCGGGGAAAGCAGAAATGGATCTGTTTACAGGTCACCTTACTTATGGTGGACTATATTCCAAACAAAGCACCGGCTTTGCTGCAACAATGAAAGAAAAAGGCATTTCAGTGCTCGGCAGTTATTTATCCGCCAATAGGTCTATGATCTTTATCATTCCTATACTACTGTTCAACTTATTAAGACTCTGTGGTATGGTGTTATTCTTTTTTGACCGAACCATTAATAAACACATCAGGTTATCAGTATTACTGCTCCTATTGTACTTTGCAGTGATTGCCGGGCCAATTGCCAATACGCGATACTTTCTGCCGGTATCACTCATTGCAATCGGATGCGCAACAATTGGCATTTCCACAACCCTGCAAAAGAAATTGCAAGCGAGATAGATGAAGACATTTAAAAAATACACGCCCTTTATCGTGTCAGCATTGCTGATGTGGATAGTGCTGTACTTTATCTACCCTGCTTTTCAATATTATGTAGACCCAGATGGCACCGCATATCTTACCATATCAAGAAGATATGCAGAAGGTATTTACGTACAGGCTATTAATGGCTATTGGAGTCCCTGGAGTTGCTGGCTTACAGCCATACTTATTCGAAATGGCCTGCAACCAATTCCAGCTTCAGTGATCATCAATACCCTGGGAGCAACAGGATTTTTATATATCACACAATCATTCTTCTTAAAATTCGATGTTGCACGAAAACTACAGTGGTGGTTCAATGGAGCACTGGTTGTATTTCTTTGTTATGCAGTGTTCGCACAGTCGTTCGATGATATTTGGGAATGCTTCTTTTTACTTGCGGCACTAAGAATCATGCTTGTAAAGAGCTTCACTACAAACCCAGAACTTTGGATAGTAACGGGGTTCATTGGCGCATTAGCCTATTTCGCCAAAGCCTATTCATTTCCATTCTTTATTTTAAACATATTGTGCTGTGCTTACCTCTTGTCGGAAAACAAAGTACAATGGCTAAAAATATCAGTAACGTCAATAGCTACAATGCTGGTGGTGAGCTTTCCGTGGATATATGCGCTGCACTATAAGTATGGCATCTGGACAACGTCAACAGCCGGTTCGCTCAACATGTCGTGGTACCTGGTGGGGCACCCTTACTGGACCGATAACATCAAACTCTTATTGCCTCCTGCCTATCCCGATAGTCCATATTACTGGGAGGACCCTTATGTATCTAACGGCATAACACCGCACTTTTGGAGTTCGTGGCATTTGTTCGGATTGCAGTTTATAAGAATAGGGGTTAACCTATTCAGGTTGCTGATAAGTTCATTGCAGTTGTCCGTATTCTTTACAGTGACCGGATTAGTAGTATTAGGTGCGCTTCGTCGCCGTAAGCTATGGTCGAATTACCCTATAGCCATTCGGGTAATTGCATTATCATTCCTTTTATTTCCGCTAGGTTACCTGCCCATAAACTTTGAGTCTCGTTATTTGTGGTACATGTTGCCAATTAGTTTGGTGCTGATAGATTACATAGTAAAGCGAAACATACCTTTTCTCACCAAAAGAATGGGTTTGAACGCCATCTATGCGATGCTTGCGCTTAGTCTTACTATTTATCCTATCGCCCAACTATGGAAAATAGCGAACTCCGGTGCTGACAGAGATGCAAAAATGGCGAGTGCACTGAAAGCAAATGGTATACGTGGTAAATTTACCAGCAACATAAATACCTCCAGGCAAATGCAATCGGTAGCGCGGATAGCCTACTTCACTGGCAATTCATACTACAGCATTCCGTACCCCGACAAAGTAACCTCAGAAGAGCTGCTAAAAGAAATAAGGCGGTATGATATAGATTATTACGTTGTATTTGAAGGGAGCAGATTCAATCTGCCCAACGCTCTAAAAAATGAACAAGGAAACAGTTTTCCAGAATTGAAGGTGCACAACATTACAGGATTGAAGATATACCGTATCAAAGACTAGTGTTTTGCGTCAATCTGCCAAATGATTACGGGCATGATTTTATAGTTATTGTAGGGTGAATATTGCATCCTAAATAACAAGTAATGCCAAACACTAACAAACTGGAAACACACCAAAATATTCTCAGCGATATCACCCCCCCTAACGGATGGTTTACCGAAGAAGATATTCGCAATAGCCCGAACAAGGCCTATAATACTACTCAGGAATTTATAACCTATATTGACAACACGCTACCACAGGCTACCAAAAAGTCGGAAGACCTTATGGATCAATTGGCGGCTCAGCAAGATATAATGGTTAAGGTAGCTTATTTGACAGTAGATGTCGATGCTACCTATCATATCTTTTTATTGGTGAGCCTGCACGACTTCCACTCGCCGCACATGCAGGCTGCAAAATTGCTGGTTGAAAAATTTACAGACAATTCACTCGATTTGTCTATAAGATTCACTTTCACAGTAGACCGAGAACAATTTATGTCCTATGCAGCACCTGACCATTTTAAATTGAAACACGTAAGGAGTATAGAAAGAGGTGCCAACCCTTTTTCAGATAACAAAATTTAGTATTTTTACATAAATTAGTGTTATGACTGTGATGGCAATTAAAGAGCTGAAGAAGCAGGTAAAGAAAAGCATTGATCTTGCCGACGATACAACTGTAAGAATGATCCATGCCATGCTGGAAGTGCAGCAGCAGGATAATGAGGCAGACGCTTTTGAGGAAGAAATAGATCGTCGTTTTAAAGAAATGGACGAGGGAAAAGGCATTATTCTCACCGTTGATGAATTCATGACAAGAGCAAAAAACAGACATGAAGCTAAAATAAAGCCTGCTAAATGAGTATAAATAAATACTCTTTTTTCTTCCATCCTGAAACTGATGCAGACTTTGATGAAGCATACACCTGGTATAATGCACAAGATGCAAATCTTGGGGAAAGATTTGCCACACAGATCAGTCAAAAACTAGACCAAATTCTGGCTTCTCCAGAAATTTATGGCGTAAAATCCAGGAAAACTTACAGAGAAGCTTCGCTCAAAGACTTCCCATATACGATAGTTTATAAAATACAGCCCGTTAAGAATCTTATCTTCATCTCTTCCATCCATCACCAAAAACTGCATCCTAAAAAGAAATTCAGAAAGTAAAATGGCCACGTAGTAGTAATTAATTATACCTATTACGTCTTATTACTTTTAATATTTCACTTTTAACTTTTAACTTTTTAAAATACCTTTGCACTCGAATTCAAAAAACCATATTATGGCATCTAACAAAATAAATGAATTATTAGGCGATAAAGCCGAGTACTACTTGGGCCACACGTGCCAGACTATTGACAAATCTGTTATCCACGCTCCTTCTCCAACCCATCTTGATGATGTATGGGCAAGCTCTAACCGTAATATCCAAACTTTACGCAGCCTGAACAACATAATGTCTCATGGTCGTTTAGGTGGTACAGGTTATGTATCTATACTTCCTGTAGATCAGGGTATAGAGCATAGCGCAGGTGCTTCTTTCGCTCCTAATCCTATTTATTTTGACCCTGAGAA
This sequence comes from Flavipsychrobacter stenotrophus, assembly GCA_947371715.1. Taxonomy (GTDB): domain Bacteria; phylum Bacteroidota; class Bacteroidia; order Chitinophagales; family Chitinophagaceae; genus Flavipsychrobacter; species Flavipsychrobacter stenotropha_C. The sequence continues at coordinate 4,871 of CANBQQ010000092.1, read as the reverse complement.
TATTGTAAAGCTGGCTATAGAAGGTGGTTGCAACGCTGTTGCTTCTACTTATGGTGTACTGGGTGCAGTAGCACGTAAGTATGCTCATAAAATACCAATGATCGTTAAGATCAATCATAATGAGTTCCTTTCTTACCCTAATAAGTTCGACCAGATCATGTTCGGCACTATTAAGGATGCATGGAATATGGGTGCCACTGCTGTAGGTGCAACTATCTATTTCGGCTCAGACGAGAGCGCTCGCCAGATAGTAGAAGTAGCTAAGGCTTTTGAATATGCTCACGAACTGGGTATGTCTACCATTCTGTGGTGCTACCTGCGTAACAGCGGTTTCAAGAAAGATGGTATTGACTACCATACTGCCGCTGACCTTACAGGGCAGGCTAATCACCTGGGTGTGACAATACAGGCAGACATCATCAAGCAGAAATTGCCAAGTAACAATGGTGGTTACAACGCGTTGAACTTCGGTAAAACACACAAATTGGTTTACGATAAGCTCACTACAGATCACCCGATCGACCTTACCCGCTATCAGGTAGCTAATTGCTACATGGGTCGTGCAGGACTGATCAACTCAGGTGGTGAGTCTAAGGGCGCAACTGACCTTGCAGAAGCAGTGACTACAGCGGTTATCAACAAGCGCGCAGGTGGTATGGGTCTTATCAGTGGCCGTAAGGCATTCCAGAAAGACATGAAGGTTGGTGTAGAATTACTGAACACTATACAGGATGTATACCTGGATAACGGCGTAACCATAGCTTAATTCCAATAAATGAAAATATAAGAGAAGCCCATGATGCATAGTATTCATGGGCTTCTTCTTTAAACAAATACAGTACTTCACATTTAGCATTATCTTTGTTTTATGCCGGTTATTTCACATCGCGGGGCCATGATGCCCCCTTCGCCTATTCGCAAGTTGGTACCATTTGCCGACGCTGCTAAGAAAAGAGGAACCAAAGTTTATCACCTGAACATAGGTCAGCCAGATATTGTAACACCACAATCTATATTGGATGCCGTACGTCATACAGATATGACCGTATTGGAATACAGCCCAAGTGCCGGATTCGATAGTTACCGAAAAAAACTGGTGGAATACTACAAGCGCAATGATATCGATGTTACAGCCAACCAGATCATAGTAACAACAGGTGGTTCTGAGGCTATCATGTTTGCTATTATGAGCTGCCTTGATGCAGGTGACGAGATCATTATTCCTGAGCCATTTTATGCCAACTACAATGGTTTCTCTACAAGCTCAGGAGTAAAGGTAGTACCTATACCATCAAGCATTGAGAGCGGATTTGCACTACCTGCTATTGAGGCCTTTGAGAAGGCAATAACTCCGCAGACAAAGGCTATAATGATCTGCAACCCCAACAACCCTACCGGCTACCTGTATAGCATGGACGAGCTGAACGTATTGAAGGAAATATGCCTGAAGCATGATCTGTTTCTGTTCAGCGATGAAGCGTACCGCGAATTTTGCTACGACGGCAGTAAGCATATATCTGCAATGTCTATTCCGGGCCTTGAAGAACATGCCATTTTACTGGATACAATATCTAAGAGATACAGCGCGTGTGGTGGCCGTATAGGTGCATTCGTTACCCGCAATCAGCAGGTACTGGATGCTGCAATGAAGTTTGCGCAGGCACGCCTTAGCCCGCCAACATTTGCTCAGATACTGGGTGAAGCTGCAGTTGACTTACCGGCAGACTACTTCGATGAAGTGCATGCAGAATACACCTCACGTAGAGACGTGTTAGTAGATCGTCTGAAGAAGATGGACGGAGTACTTTGTCCTCTACCGGGTGGCGCATTTTATGCAATGGCTCAACTACCTGTAGAAAATGCAGAGCGTTTCTGTCAATGGTTACTTGAAGACTTCAGCCATAACGGAGCTACAGTAATGATGGCACCTGCCGCCGGCTTCTATGCCACACCAGGCAAAGGCCGCAATGAGGTACGCATGGCTTACGTACTCAACAAAGAAGACATAAACGCCGCAATGGATTGCCTTGAGGCTGCATTGAAGGTTTATAAAAATTAATAAAATTAATATTAAACAAAGAGCCCGCAGAATTGATCCTGCGGGCTCTTTCGCATTATTGCCGATCTCCCTTATGAGTGAATTGGTTGGATTGTAAAAGCCATACACAGCAATCTAATACGTAGTATTTTCATCATTTACCAACCGTTTATTGCCAACGAGTTGTCTATTAATGCAAACCACATTTGCAAAATTAAAAATTGAAGAAATGAACCACACATCTACCCTACCTCAGCACACGAAAAAAAGTGCTTCCCAATTGGCAAGCATATTTGCCCTACTTTTTATACTGCTATTTTCTTTTAAACCCGAAAAAAGTAATGCGCAGTGGACAGGTGTAACGACAAACGTATACGGATTTGCTCCCGGGGGAACCGCATGTATATTGCCCGACACTGTAAGTATGTTAGTTGTAGGATGGATGACAGGCACCGCTGTACCAGGAGACTCGTGCACACTATACGTGAACTGGGGAGACGGCACAAGTAGCTCTCTCAGGGTAAGAGACTCATCATTTGTAGATGGATCATTCACCCATGTCTATACTATACCGGGATCGTTTACCCAGGCTGCAACCGTAACCGCAACCAGTGGAGTATCTAACACGTGGGTGGCCACGTCACCTACTACACTTACCAATACATGTGCCCCAATAACCGGCCACCTGTACATGGATAATAACCACAATTGTGTGCGTGATGCAGGTGAACTGGGTCTTGTATGGGCACCTATCTTCCTTATCAATAATGTAACACTAGACACATCGCTTTATGGCTATACAGATGATAGTGGCTTCTACAGCATTGTAGCTCCTGCAGGGAACTACACTATTCTGGCAAACCCCGCATACGCCTATTCCCTTTATTGGGCAGCATCAGGCCCTACGCCAACAGGCAACGCGTCACCATCTTGCCCTGCTAATGGGCTCTACACACTTACCGTTGCAGTTGGTGGTACTTACAGCCAGGATTTTGCAGACACTTGTGCGCCCCTCTCCACATTTGATGTATGGGCAGGTGGATGTACCTATGGTGCAGTACCCGGTGATACAACATGGGTGCAGGTAATAGAAGGGCATGCATGGTGGTATTGGGGCTATTCATGCACCGCATTCTCTAACACAGTATCATTGACACTCGATCCGCATCTCCACTATACAGGATATGCCACAATACCTCCCACATCAGTATCCGGCAATACACTTACCTGGAATGCGAGCACTGTGGGTAGTTACTTCTATTTCTATCCGAGGATAAAAGTGTACACTGATGTAAGTGCCACTATGGGATCGGTAGTAACATGTACAGTATCAGCAACACCTACTGCCTATACCGACCCTAACCTTACCAATAATACGCAGACATTTACAAGGGTAGTCACATCATCATGGGACCCTAACGAAATTGCTGTATGCCCGCAAGGCGTTGGTACGCAGGGGTACATTGCAAACAACACCCAACTGGTCTACAATGTACACTTCCAGAATACTGGTACTGCCGCTGCACGTAACATAACTGTAGATGATACACTAAGTGCCAACCTTGATGTAAGAACACTGCACATGATGAACAGCAGCTCACCGGTTGAAGTTTATAAAGACGGTAACGCGGTAAGATTCAGATTTAACAACATCAATCTCCCTGATAGTATCAGCAACCCTGACAGCAGCATTGGTTCGTTTACCTACAGCGTATTGCCAAAGCCAGGTCTTGCTCCCGGCACGCAGATCTACAACAGTGCCAATATCTTCTTTGATTACAACCCCGGAGTAGCTACAAATAAAGTATTGAATACCATAAATAACAACGTTGGAATAGCCGAAGTAAACAATGAAATGAACGCAGTTGTTTACCCTAATCCTGCCGGAGATAAATTGTTTGCACATACCGATTGCAAAGACAATTTCATGATCATGCTGACCGATATGATGGGACGTACACTTTATGCAGGCGTAGGTACTAATGGTATTGCTGAGATCAACACTTCTAGAATTGCCTCAGGCATTTATCTTGTAAAAATTGCCGACAAGAGTGGTGCAGCACAAACGATAAAGGTGGCCATTCAGCACTAAACACTTACCATGAACAAGCAATAAAATGAGCCACACCTAAAACGTGTGGCTCATTTTATTACAGCTTATCATACAATAATAAATTACCTTATTCTAATTCCAATGTTGCTGACAAGTACGTGATAATTTCAGAAACATCAGGAAGGGCTTTTACGTGGTCATATTCTTCGGAAGACAGCATGTGCTTTATGATCGGATGAAGATATTCCAGCAACTCATGTGGTGTTCTTTTAGTGCCAATAATTTCGTTAGGGAATATCAGTCTTTTCAAATCATTGTATTGTAGCGAAACAATTTTACCATTTTGGTCAATGAGTATGCTTCTATCGTCATTATCAAAGCTTATGGTATCATAATCTCCTAACAGATCTTCAAGCGACTCAAAACCTCTTGCTTCCGGCACTTCATCATTATCTCTGTATAGAACAGGAAAGGCAACGCCCAACGCTTGTATCTTGTTCAACCATTCTTGTTCCCATTCCTCAAATGTTACCGGAGGATTTTCAACCAGTCTGCGCTTTTTTATTCTTCTTAACCTGTAAACAACTATAGCTATAACTAATAAAATGGTGACCGCTACGGGGTGGTTTGCTATCATGTTTAAACAGTTACTTACTATACTTATTTCTATACTCGATCGGCGTCAAGCCGGTCAGTTTCTTAAATACATCCCGGAAACCCTTTGAGTCGGTGTAACCCACTTCATACATTACTTCATTTATATTTTTGCGGCTGGTCTCA
>CANBQQ010000091.1 GCA_947371715.1 Flavipsychrobacter stenotrophus | reverse complement strand
TTATTTTAGAGCATAAATTTGTTATGGAATAAGCTCTACGATATAATTCTACAAAAAATTGTAAAAAAATCTGTTTTTAACTATCAGTTAGTACGTTAGAAGTTAGTTTTTGTTTTTTCAAATACATATCCTGAGTTTATAATTAATATTTTTTAAGTTAAAAAATAGTGTTATGAATAGGATATTAATGACCTTCCTCCTGGCATTCTCCGGGATCGCTGCAAATGCCCAGACCCAGGTTTTTCTTGATGACTTTAACAGGAGTGTGCTCACAACGGGTGCTCCGGCAACATATACCGTTACTGCCAGGGGGGGGGCAACTACAGCCAACGCATCGATCTTGTCCAGCACCATGCTACAGTTTACCAGCTCAAGTGCTAACTCAAGCATTTACATAACGGGACCACTATCAGCATACTCCTCGCCATCAGCAGTTACACTATCCAGTAATACCTCTACGGTAACCTGGACATTCAACATGCGTATAAGTGATGCTGCTGCAGGTATAGGCGGAGGGACTTATGGCTTGGCGACCGTACTTGCCGGTACTAACGCTACAGTTTATAATAACGGTAACGGTTATGCTGTTAAGATGAATGTAAATGGTTCAGTATCTCTCGTGGCTTATGCTACGGGATTGAACGGAACGCTAACAAACGTGGCAACCAGTTCGAATACTATGTCATCTCCAACAAACTATGCAAGTGTAAGGGTTACCTATAATCCAACCGGAAATGTTTGGATGATCTGGTTAAGAGACGATGGTTCATCAGGATTTGTTGATGCCGGGACCGGGATTTACACAGGGGTATCGTCAGGTACTAACTCTACTTATACAAGTTCTGCAACAACAACCTTTGGTTTCTTTTATAATTCTTCAAACGTCACCGGTCGCTCTGGCTTATTTGATAATTACAAAGTTGTACGAGCTACAACATGCTCAGGTAGTCCGGCACCTGGCGACGCTTATACTACAGCAACTTCGGGTTGTTCACCAAGCTATTCTGCTGTTGCTTCACTACCATACCTGGTGCCGGCAACCAACTATACGTACCAGTGGCAGTCGAGTACCACAGGAGCAGGTTTTGCGGATATTGCGGGTGCGACAAATGCTACGTATACAGGATCCGTAAATACTTCGTCCAATCTATACTTGAGGGCTAATGTTACTTGCCCTTCCGTGGGAACTGTATCTTCCGGAGCTGCTTTTCTTACAATAGCGGGAACTACCACACTTACACCGCCGGCTTCAGAGAGTTTCGATGCCGGTACCTCCGTACCATGCGGATGGACGGTTGTAGATGTAAATGGTAATACTACATGGTCGGTTGCGTCGGCAGCTAGTGTAAATGGATCTTCTCCCAATGCGGCACAGTATACCTACAATACTTCGGTAGCTGCCGACGATTGGTTGTTTACCAAAGGATATAATTTAACAGCCGGAAAAACATATAATTTTAATTTTAAGTACGGAAATAATTCGGGAAGTTTTACTGAAAAATTAGAAGTAAAATACGGTACTGCTCAAAATGTTGCCGCAATGACTTCAGGAGCTGTATTTAGTAATGCAAGTATTTTAACCAGTTCGGTATTAAGTTCTGCGCCAACTATTTCTATAACACCCGGTTCATCAGGTATTTATTATTTTGGTTTTCATGCTTTTAGTGCCACAAATCAATATTATTTGTGGGTGGATGATATAAGTATTCAACCTGCGCAGCTGGTTGTTGCATCTCCATCGAACTATGATTTTGGCTCATTAGCGGTTGGTACGCCATCTCCCCAACAGAATATTGCCATCTCTGCAGCTAATTTATCCTCCGGTGGATCTATCACAATCACGGCTCCAACTAATTTTCAGGTATATAATGGCTCTTCATGGGTATCAACTTATAACTACACCTATTCTGGCACCAGCATAGTAGGATATAATATTCCTGTCAGATTTACTGCGCCATCTGCCAGTGTGTTTACCGGTGCACTGACAATTGCAGGCGGTGGTATGGCTGCTGCAAGTTCCGTTTCCTTGTCAGGTACCGGCCTTGTGACGTGCTCTGCTACGCCAACTCCCGGCACTGTTTCCGCAACAGTTAGTGCCGGTTGCAGCAGCTATGCATCTACATTGTCTCTCCTTGGGGCATCTACAGACCTTGGCATTTCTTACCAATGGCAAACGTCGCCTAATAACAGCGCGCCATGGACGAACGCTACAGGAACCAGTACTAATGCAGGGTATGCCGCCAGTGTAAGTGCTAACGTGTATTACAGGTGTATGCTTACCTGCACGGCGTTGTTTCTAACGGCAAGCACTCCGGGAACTTTACTTGGTTATGGACCACAGCCTGCATCGTTACCTTTCCTTGAAAGCTTTGAGTCAACATGGACGTCTTGCGGCTCTACTAACGATATTCCAAATTTTGCCTGGGTGACGACACCTGTATCGGGCAACAGATCATGGCGGAGAGAAGATGAGACAACAGCTAACAGTGGTTGGTCTAATACAAGCGGTGGCTTCTCGCCAACGGCAGTTCCCGGTGGTGGCTCACACGCAGCACGATTCCACTCGTGGTCTGCTGCCAGTGGCAACCAGGGGACCCTTGATCTTTACGTAAACTTCCCGGTGGGAACAAAATCTATCCGATACAACACCATTAATACAACGGGTACAGATGTACTGAATTTACTGATCTCACTAGACAATGGCGCTACCTTTACCACTCTGGATGGCCCGGTTGGGCTTAATGCGTCAGGTTGGGTAGGCAGGACTGTGACCACAACGGCTGTACCTTCTGTAGGTACTACCGCTATACTGAGATGGCAGGCAACATCTGATGCCGGTGCAAGTGACATAGGTCTTGACAGTATTTATGTTTCGTTATTGCCGTCGGTAATAGCCGCTCCGACGCCGCTTGCTTTCGGCAATGTAAATACTGGATCTACAACTACATTGACGACAACATTGTCTGCATACAACCTTGTCCCATCATCAGGAAATCTGACAGTTACTGCACCTGCAGGTTACTATATCTGGACCGGATCAACTGCAGTTACCAGTACTACGGTAGCCTACACAGGTGGTGGTGCATCGCTTACACCATCTACGCTAACGGTTCAATTTGCACCGGGCGTTACCGGGGTTAACAATGCAAGTGTTACCGTTACAGGCGGTGGATTGAGCATTAATAATAATATTCCGGTTTCCGGAACCGGCCAAAATGCGTGTTCAGGGATGCCTGTGCCAGGTACTCCTTCCGGCACTGCTTTGGCTGGCTGTTCATCTTATTCGTCTACTTTATCACTTCCTGCATTGTCTGGTATTACCGGCTTCACCTATCTCTGGGAAAGCTCACCCGATAATATAACATGGGGCGCAGCAACCGGCACCAACAATGCAGCGACTTACGCAGCTACAGTGACATCAGGTATTTATTACAGGTGTACGGCTACGTGTACAGCATCGGCATCGGCTGCAACGTCAGCAAGCCTTCAGTTGTTTTACGGAGCAACAGCAACGTCACCTGCGTCTATTCCATTCACAGAAAGTTTTGAAACAGCATGGGTAAGTTGTGCCGCAACGCAGGAGCGTCCAAATTATTTCTGGTTGAATTCGCCTGCAACGGGTAATAACTCCTGGAGGCAGGATAATACCACTACCGGCATAAGCGGTTGGACAAGCATAAGTGGCAGTTATAGTCCGGTATTTTCGGCAGGTGCCCGCTCGGCGCGTTTCCATTCTTACAATGCTACAGCCGGCCTGATTGGTACCATGGACCTTTACATCACCTTCCCTGCGGGCTCCAAGATAATCACTTATAATTATATCAATCCTAGCGGAGCCGATCAGCTGAAGCTGCAGATATCTACTAATAATGGTTCAACGTTTACCGACCTTGATGTTCCTACGGCCATTGCCACATCATGGACCAGTCGTAGTTGTACCACATCGGCCGTACCGTCTTCCGGTACTACTGCAATACTCAGGTGGACAGCTACTTCAGATTTTGGCAATGATGATATAGGCCTTGATAACATATCTGTTACACTGGCGCCAGGTGCTGTAGCTTCGCCATCAACATTGGTATTTGGAAGTGTTGTGACCGGTACGAGTACTACATTATCCACATCAGTGGTAGCAGCAGCACTTACGCCGGCGTCGGGATCGCTAACTGTTACAGCGCCTACAGGCTACTTACTTTCTAATGGTGGTGCATTTTCCAACACATTAACTATTCCATATACCGCAAGTGGAGTAACCACAACATTAACGGTTCAGTTTAGTCCTGTGTCTTCGATCTCTTATAACGGTTCAATAACTATTTCGGGGGGAGGTATTTCTCCTGCTTACAACATTGCTGTTACAGGTGCAGGAGCAGTATCTTGCTCCGGTGCACCAACCGGGGGAGCTGCAACTGCATCGGTTAATTCCGGATGTGCAACTTATAATTCCAATCTGTCTTTAACAGGAGCTTCTACTGAAGCGGGAATCGCTTATCAATGGCAGGCATCACCTGATAATGCTACATGGACGAATGCACCAGGTGGAAGCACATCTTCGGTTTACACAGCAACTGTATCAGCAACATCTTATTATCGTTGCGTGCTTACCTGCTCAAGTGTTAGTTTATCTTCTTCCTCTTCTTCGGTGAATCTTATATATTATGGGTTAGCGCCAACTACACTGCCATTTTCGGAAAGTTTTGAGAATAACTGGGTGAGCTGTGCTTCAACAAGGGAAAAGCCCGGAGGGTACTGGGTGAACACTCCGGTTACCGGTTCTAATTCATGGCGAAGAGATGATGATGGCGTTGCAGGTGCGGGATGGGGGACACTTAGCGGTGCATATAGCCCCCTTGGTTCTGCCGGTTCTCACTCGGCACGTTTTCATAGTTTTGGATCTTCGTCTACAGGAACAATGGATCTGTATCTAACATTCTCGGCAGGAACCAAGCAGATAAAATACGATTATGTGAATGTGGATGGTACCGACCAGATGAAACTGCAAATATCTTTGGATAATGGAACTTCATTTACCGATATTGATATTCCTTCAACCGTGGCTGCTTCATGGACGACAAGGACAATCACTACAGCTATGGTTCCTGCTTCAGGTACAACTGCAATTCTACGCTGGACGGTAACCGGTGATTTTGGAAGTACTGACATCGGGCTTGATAATATATCGGTCACAGTATTACCATCGGTGACCAGCTCGGTTTTGCCGATCGCGTTTGGTAATGTTGCATTACCGACCAGTTCTGTACAAACGGCTACGTTATCGGCATCGGCACTTACGCCAGCATCAGGAAACCTTACTATCAATGCGCCGGCAGGCTTTACAGTAATGGATCCGGCTACATCAATATACGGCAGCTCATACACAATTCCTTATACAGCTTCCGGTGCTACGATAACCAGTTCTACGCTTAGCGTTAAGTTCACACCTGCGTCGGCGATCGCATATAGCGGCAATATTACTATAACTGGTGGTGGTATTTCCACATATAGTATACCTGTTACCGGGGTCGGCACAAATCCATGTACAGGTACTCCCGCTCCAGGTACAGTAACTGCCAGTGACAATGGTGGTTGCTCGTCCTATTCATCTACTTTGTCGCTACCAGGTCTTGTCGGCATTTCAGATCTTACTTATTTGTGGCAAAGTTCTTCTGACAATGTAAGCTGGACAACAGCTAGTGGAACCAGCAATGCGGCCACCTATTCTGCTACTGTTACTGCCGCTATATATTACCGCTGCAATGTAACTTGTAACTCTACGGGGTTGATGAGTAGTTCTTCAAGTCTCTTGCTTAACTATGGCCCAACACCAACTCCGGCAAGTATGCCGTTCTCAGAAGGTTTTGAGCCAACATGGGTAAGTTGTTTGTCTACCCGTGAAAAGCCAAATTATTTCTGGTCAAACAACCCGACATCGGGTGCAGGCTCATGGCGCAGAGATGATGACGGTGTAGCAGGAGCGGGATGGGGAAGCCTTTTTGGAGCATATAGTCCATTAGGGTCCGTCGGCAGCCATTCTGCACGTTTTCACAGCTATGGATCATCCGGTACAGCTACTTTAGACCTCTATATGACATTCCCTGCCGGAAACAAACAGATAAAATATGATTATATAAACGTTGATGGCACTGATCAGCTGAAGCTACAGATATCGGTTAACAATGGAGTGACTTTTAGTGATATTGATGTTCCGGCAGCCAATACTACTTCATGGACAACACGTACACTGTCAACAGGCGCTGCGCCAACATCAGGTACAACAGCAATACTGCGTTGGACAGTTACGGGTGATTTTGGTAGTACGGATATCGGGCTGGATAATATTTCTGTTACGCAGTTGCCTTCTGTTGTCAGTGCGCCATCAACAATTTCATTTGGTTTGGTGACCACAGGGACTACTACTACTTTGTCTGCTGCATTAATAGGTATCGTATTGTCGCCTGCTGCAGGAACATTAACAGTAAATGCTCCTACGGGTTATCTGTTGTCTAATGGCGGCGCGTTCTCAAGTTCTTTATCTGTGCCATATTCCGGCGGGGCTGCTTCAATACCGCTTACAGTTCAGTTCAACCCAATTGCCAATATAGCGTACAACGGTACAATTACCATTACCGGAGGAGGATTGTCTTCCCCTGCAGCAATTACACTTACAGGAACAGGTGCAACTGCTTGTTCGGGAACTCCTGCGCCCGGGAATGTTCTGGCATCTGTAAGCTCAGGATGCGCTGGTTTCGCAACAACGTTGTCGCTGGACGGTAGTGCGACCTCGGGAGTTGCAGGTCTTTCTTACCAGTGGAAATCATCAACTGATAACATTACTTATAGTAATGTTGTGGGTGCTACATCTAACACTTACGCTTTCACTTATACAACACCGGGTGCCACCTATTATAAATGTGAAATAACGTGCGCATCATCTTCGTCCATACAAACCTCAGGACAAACCCTAACGTTTACACCAATTTCTACATTCCCTTACAATGAGAATTTTGATGGAGTAACCGCTCCTGCCATGCCATGTGGATGGACCACTGCTGACGTTAACGGCGATGGTGATCCATCAATCTGGACAAACTTTGCAGGAACTACCACCGGTAGTAGTGCTCCCAATATCCTTTCTTACCGATACAGTACGCCAAATGCTGCCGATGACTGGGCATTTACCCCGGCCATCTTCTGCACCGCAGGAAATACTTATAAACTAACATTCAATTATGGTAATAATGGCGGAACAACGTTTCCGGAAAAACTAGAAGTCAAATATGGTTACAGCAATACAGTAGCAGGAATGACTACAAGTTTGTACGCCAATACAGCTATTACAAATACCACATTAGCTACCCAATCAGTGAGCTTTGTTGCACCATCTACTGGTTATATCTATTATGGTTTCCATTGTAACAGTGTTGCAGATATGAACAGGCTATATATCGATGATGTAAAAGTGGAACGATTCTTCCCATGCAGTGCACCTGCCGGGTCGCCTAGTGCCTTATCATGTGCACCTGCAATAGGTACAACTACCGTCATTTCATTTACGCCGCCATCGCCGGTTGTAGATTCTTATATTGTTGTTGCTTCTACATCTGCTACACTGTCGGCTTCGCCTGTTTCAGGTGTAAACTATCCCATAGGAGCCTCATTAGGGGGAGGTACTGTTATTGCCAAGGTAGCCGCGGGAGCATCTGTTTCTTTGACTACTGATCCTACAGCAGGATTGTCGGCTGCTACAGCTTACAATGTCTTTATGTATTCTTATACAGGGATCACCTGTATAGGCACTCAGCCTGCTTATAAGACTACGGCGCCCGGAATAAGCACCTTTACAACATGCGTAACACCTCCTTCAGCGCCTGCTACTAGTTCTACTGCACCGGCGCAAGGAACGGTGACCTGGACAGGTGGCATAGCGGGTACAACTAATTATACTGTGAACTTGTATACCAACAGCATTGGAACCGGTGTGCCTTCATATAGCTGGACGTCGCCTGATGCGTCTGCCACGAGTTATCTGTTTACGGGTATTGCCGGTGGTACTTACTTTGCCAACATTGTTGCAAATACAGCATCTTGCGGTGCCAGCTCGTCACTTACGATCATGAATGTGCCGTTTTCGGAACCATATTTCGAGAGTTTTGAAACAATATCGACTCAGAACAGCATACCTCTTGGTTGGTCGGCTACTGCAAATGCCGGTAGTTATGTACCTAAATATGGTAATGGAGCACCGGTAGTGGGACCTGTAACAACACCGGTAAGTATGCCAGCTGCATATGGTTCGTGGGATTATGTGTTTGTTGGAAAACATACAAGCACACTCAATACAAATGACAATAACTGGTTGGTATCACCGGCTATCTATCTTACTCCAGGTACCTACACTATGGCATTTGATTACAGGCAAGACTGGAACAGCTCCGGCGGTCCGCAGAGATGGAGCCTGGCTGCTTTTGTAACCAACAGCAATAGCGTTCCGGCTGCAAGTACGGCTACGCCAACCGGAACTACCTCGGCAACTTATACAAGCGGAGGTACACTTGCGGTAACCGGCTGGAACAGGGCAACTACCGGTGTTACAATTACCGCTAGTGGTATGTATTATGTACAGATTGATGCCATACCTAATGCCAATGCTTCACTGTTAATGGTTGACAATATTTCGATCTGTAAGACGCCGTCAGCCGGTACCGTTACTGCTAATCCCACTGCACTATGTATAGGTAGTACGCTATCTTTATCAGCCTCGCCAGTAACCGCAGGATATAACTACTATTCGTGGTCAGGCCCTGGTGGTTATTCCAGTACTGCAGTAAATGGTACAAGTGCTGCTTACACAGCGTCAGCTACTTATCCATCAATTCCTGCTACCGGTAGCGGTATATACACGGTGTCAGTTAAGAGCGATCCGTCGTCTGCCCCTGCTTGTGCTACAACTGCAACTGTTTCGGTGGCCGTATTGCCTGCCAGTCCGGCACCGATGACTCCGTCAGATACAACGATCTGCACATCGGGCAATTACACTCTAGGTGGTGGTAACATTGGTACCGCAAGTATGTGGTCTGTTGCTCCGGCGGGTTATGCTACAGTGTCTTTATCGGGCGTTGTGTCGGGTATTTCAGAATCAGGTCTGGCTATACCTGTAACTATTACGTACAATAGTGGTTGTGGTGGTCCGGCAGTGTCGACTACGCTGAAGACACTTAATACACTTGGAGGCACTTACAATGTAGGTGCAGGGCAGCC
>CANBQQ010000090.1 GCA_947371715.1 Flavipsychrobacter stenotrophus | reverse complement strand
AGCAGTTAAGCCCCCCATGGCCGATGGTACTACACAACAATGTGGGAGAGTAGGTAGTTGCCATATTTATTAAATAACCCTTAGCATTAACTTGCTAAGGGTTATTTGCTTTTATACCCTTCCCGTTGAAATTGTCTGAACCAGGATTTGAAAGATTAAAGGATAGAAAGGAAGCCAGACGTGGATTGTCTGAATCTGGATGGCTAGGTATCAGTGTTGGAGTGTTAAATGCTTGCGTTCGTCTTGAATTGTGCTAACGACAACAGAGCATTTTTGAAGTTGGTAGATTTAATAAGGATGTTGGTATAATATTTAGGACTGTACTCTTTGCCCTCCATTACCGAGATAATTAGCAATAGTCTTGCACACAAGACGTAGTAAAAGCAGCAGGGACGGACTATTGTCCGCCCCTGTTGCTTTTAAGTATTGCGTTGGTTATTATTCCAGTAACCTTAGCATTCTATTATCTACCACCTGGAAGAACAGATCTGGTTTATAAGTACGCCAGTTTGGTTCTTCCATAAAGGTGACGTAGCGGTCGATCTTTGACTTGTGGAAGTCGTATTGGGTTTGTTCCGGCATGTTGATGGAAACTATCCAGCCTCCATCATCTTTAATATCTTCTATCCATTCTTCATAGTATTCACGGTCACTACTATGGAAGTTGAGTACATTCTCAGTGACCAAGATGAATTTAGAAATGTGGTCTTTGATCATCAGGTCTATAACTGATCTCTTAAGCTGCATTATGTCGTTTTCCACAGCATCATTCCATTCACCTATCATTTCTATAATAGCGTAGTTAAGCTCATAGTCCACAAACAAGACTTTAAGGTATAGTGTGCGCGAACCAAATTCATCCCACTGGGGATGTATGTAATAGTTGTAAACGGTATTGGAGAATTCAAACTCGCTATGCTCTATGCCGTAGAAGGGAGATTGCTCATCTTCTTCGGCATTATACAAGTGGCGCCAGTTATAGAAAGGTTCTATTTCGTGCATTTGCTATTGTTACCTTGCTCTACGAGCTGAGATTTTGTTTAACAATGTATCCATCTGCAATTAATTAAAATTTAAGATCGATCACTCTTTTCGGGTCATATGTTTATCCCAGTTTCTTCCATGCATCCATGCCACCTACCAGATTCACTACATTGGTGAAGCCGGCCTGTTCCATAAATACACATGCCTGCATACTGCGCATGCCTGCTTTGCAATGCACAACAACCTCTTCATCTTTAAGGTCTTCGATATCATCAAACTGCATGCCCATGATCTTGCCTAGTGGCACAAGCTTACCATTGATGTTGAATTCTGCGTATTCAGATGGTTCGCGAACGTCTACTATGTTTAGCTTTTCGCCGCTGCTCAGCCTGCTTTTCAGTTCTTCAGCTGTAATATTTTTCATCAGTTATAATTTAATAAATTTCTTAGGTGAACCAGCTACGCCGTTACACGAAATATTGATAAAGTACATGCCCGCATGTAGTGCCGTAACGTCTACAATGCTACCGTTAACTGTATTGCCGGTTTTTACTGTTTGCCCTTGTATGTTAGTAATAATATAGCTTGCAGTTCCATCTCCCGGAAATGAAATGCTGATCTCATTTGACGCAGGATTCGGGAATACTTCCCAAATGTCTTTTTTAGCAGCGACTACCGGTTCTATGCCACTTGCTTTTATGTCCTGACCCATTAACGGACGCATCATTATCGCGCCATGCAGCAAGGATGGATTCCATGAAGAGAGTACATTATAATAGGCATGATTTCCTCCAATCCTGTTCAGATCAAAGCCAAAGTAAAGACTGTCGCTGCTACTTTCTGCAGGCATCATTACACCGGTATAAAAGGTGCCAGCCGGCAGCGGTAATGGCGTATCGAATTTGTAGATCCAGAAGTTGTTTACAGTATCTGCATAGCCGGGGTAGCAGGGATCTTGAACATAAAGCAGGTTATCTGCTACTGCACCATTGATACCGGCTAACTGCGAGTATACTTCTATCGAAAATGATTTGTATGATTGAGATGGAGCTGTACGACCAAAATAGATGGCCATTCCCTGCATACTATCGGGAACGTTGAGATGATGCTCGATCTCAATTTTACCGGGAAGAGAAGGGAACAGGCTAAGGTAATAACTCTGCTCAGCAGAGCCATCGTCATAAGCAAGGTAATTATCAAATACCTGTTCTTTTACTATAGTGTCGTTGGGTAAAGATCCTGTAGCTGTGGTGCTTTGCACATAATATTTATTCTCAAAGACGACCTTATCATAAATGCCTGCGGGTACTGTAGTAGTGTAGGCATTGTTAGCTAACTGTTGGATACCGGTTGGGTTTAAAGTTGCTGTGTTCGTTACAATTGATTGCAGAATTGTGCCGCTACCTTCATCTTTCGCGGTAAACCCATAAGTAACAGGCTGTGGACTATCGTAGTTGTTATGGATGCTATCTCTATAACTAAGTGCCCGCTCACCAGCTGTATTGGCTATAAACTGCCTGTAGGGCATAGATGTATAGTCGTTGAGCAGTGGAGTAGGGTTAGAAGAATAGGCAATGTCATTTACAAGCGTATCGTACATATTGCGTCCTGCATCAAATCGCACATAATCCAAGTTCCAAATAGCATCTGAGTAGTTGAGCGCTGCAATGTTGGCGAATCGAAATTGGAAAGAATTATAAAAGTACAATGTGTCAGTAATGGGAATCATTACCTGTTTAAAAGGCTGCAGTGATGCGCCTTGCATTTTCCACACCGGCAGCCAATCTCCATAGCGGATCCTCATAAAAAGTACCAAAGAATCGGCAACCAGAGGAAAGAAGCCTAATCCCTGTGGCTGGTAAAAAAAGCTTAGGTAAAGACTATCGTTAGGTGTATAACCCGTAAGGTCGAATGGCTGAGATGAAAGGCTATCGGTATAGCGGAAATTATTATTGCTGCTCGGGTCCCATGGATGTCCCAGTTCATTCAGCGCATCGAAAGTAGCAACACCCCTGCTGACAGGGCTTACGCAAATAGTGTTATTGATATATACCTGTTTCTCTATCCACTTAGAGTTATCGGGGTAGAGATCATAACCTGTAAAGTCTTCAAAGAAGGGCAGGGTTATTGCAGTTGTTTTCTTAGCAACGTTATGCTTTTCT
Organism: Flavipsychrobacter stenotrophus; assembly: GCA_947371715.1. Lineage (GTDB taxonomy): Bacteria > Bacteroidota > Bacteroidia > Chitinophagales > Chitinophagaceae > Flavipsychrobacter > Flavipsychrobacter stenotropha_C. Next base: position 6,118 of record CANBQQ010000090.1, on the reverse strand, counting down.
TGCTTGCCAAATAGTTGAGGGTTAGCGCCTAAGGGACCTGCGTGTTCCTGACCATTGGCTGGGAAAGCCTGATTAATGATGTATAGTAAGCACGAAAGTACTATTAGTGTTGTCTTTTTCACTTCTACTGGTCCTCGGGGTCAAAAGTTTTGTCTTTAACGGCTTCTATAGGTGGTTTATTGCCCCCTTCATAGTCTTCAGGCTCTGGTTTTTGTTTGATATAAACATCTATAATGTCGCCCATTTTTATCTTGTTAGGCTGGCCCGCGTCATTTAGAGGTTTCTGTACCTGGCGTATGATAAAGGCATTAGGGGTATCATATATCTCACCTATTCCCTGATCTACAACCAGATTAAGTATTAAATTATTCGCGTTGACTATAGCGGTTGCCTCGTCAACGGTCATGTGAACCAGGTCCGGCACATTAAGATCTGTATTACCCAGCCCGTTACCAATTACAAGGTCAATGCGGCTACCCTGTGGTATCATTTCACCCGGCCTTATTGCATGGCCTTTAAATCGTTGTTCTTTGATCGCACCACGGGCTATATCGGGCACATAAGTAGTGTCACCTACAAACATCTTATTGTTTTTCAGCAGCATCTCGGCACTTCTGAACGATAGGCTTATGAGGTTAGGCATTGGCACCCGCATCGGTGTTACGCTATTGACCGTGATCATTACGATACGACCAGACTTAACAGTAGATCCGGTATCAGGCACTTGCTTGAGCACAGACAATGGTTTTGCCATTGGGTCGTATGTAGAGTCAACATGCACATCAAAGTGCATATCGTGCAATTGCGCAATGGCCTCGTTCATGTGCTTACCCTTCAGGTTAGGTATTTTTACCATTTCGCCATGATGCGTAAGACAGCCCAGCGCCCAGAAAAATATAATGTATATGCCGGTGAACGTTGCCGCTACCAACAAGAAATTAAACCAGAATGACCTTTTTACTTCTTCCTTCATAAAGGATATGGAATCAGAGTATAAATATAAGTATTATAAAGAATGATTTCTCAGACAATCTTCGAGCAAGTCTCCATAAAATTTCTTCAGATCCATACCCGCCGCCCTTACCTGTTGCGGAACAATGCTGTTCTCGCTCTGACCAGGCATAGTATTTACTTCAAGGAAGAATAGTTTATTGGTCTTTGCTTCCAGTATAAAGTCCATACGCACGATACCACGGCAGTTAAGATGGCGGTATATGTACATTGCTTTGGTTTCCAGCTGTTCCTTTACTTGTGCAGGTATCTGTGCCGGAGTGATCTCCTTGGTTACACCCGGAGTGTACTTTGCTTCATAGTCAAAAAACTCGTTCTGGCTCAGTATTTCAGTAGCAGGTAATGCTGTTAGGAGGCCATTTACTTTGTAAACACCAATGGTAAGCTCCCGGCCTTCAATAAACTCTTCGATCAATACCTGCTTATCTTCTCCGAATGCCTTTTCAATTGCAGGTAACAGCTCTTCTACATTTTTTACTTTGCTTACGCCCAGGCTACTGCCACTTTCGTTGGGTTTCACAAACACAGGGAGTTTCAATTCATCCAATACCGCACCCATAGAATAGGGCTCACCCTTAATGAGGTGCACCGAATTGGCTATGTTGACAACATTGAATGCTTTGACAACCTTATTGCAATAACTCTTATTGAAGGTGAGTGCGGACACTATTGCATTGCAGGTGGTGTATGGTATCTGCATCATGTCCAGATAACCCTGTATGCGGCCATCTTCTCCCGGAGAACCGTGCATGGCTATGAATACGCAATCGAAGATTATTTTGTGACCATCTACTAACAGGGAAAAATCGTTTTTATCCACCTGTATTTTCTTACCATGTTCATGATACCATTCGTCTTTTGTGACGATGATCTTGTAAACATTATACAAGTTGGTGTCTAAGTTCTTTTCAATGGTTTCGGCAGTCTTTATAGAAATAACGAACTCGCCCGAATAGCCCCCTGCAAGTAGTGCAATATTTTTTTTCATCCTGATATATAGGCAGTATATCTGCCCGCAGCCAAAGGTAATATTTAGCGGTGATATGTAGGCTTGGATTGGAAAGTTAAAATTACTGTGTTGGGCGGGTTTACGCAGAGAGCGCAAAGACGGTCCGCATACCTGCCGGTAGACAGTGAGTGTATAGTTGTTTTTACAAGTTGTAACAGAGCAAAGAGTGTTTACTCTGCGATCTTCTTCCTGTTTATCAGCATAAATATATTTACCAGTAACACGCCAATACACATACCAGCACCTAAGATAGCTACCATATCTACCGCTCTTATATCACTATGTTTGGTAATTGTCCTCAATGATGTTAGAGAAAGAATAACTACAATTGCACTCAGGCGCAAATTCCTTTTGATCTTATTTGTGTCCATGGCTGTTTTATTTAAAACAAATGTAGTAGTATATTTTTAGAATACTATATTTGCAATAAGAAATTTTTTTATGAGTCCGGAAGAAATATTCGCAGAACTGGGATTTAATACTTTGGAAGCAGAGGTGTATGTGGGGTTGTTAAAGCATGGTGCACAAACAGCGTACAAAATAGGCAAGCTGATAGGCAGGCCTACGGCTAACGTCTATAAGGCCGTAGATGTGCTTTCTCGTGAAGGAGCTATAGAGGTAATGGAAGGTGACGTGCGGGTATGCAAGGCGCTGCCAATAGAAACCGTTGTAAAGCAGTTGGAAACAGCATACAAGCGCAAAACCGGTAATGCCATAGATGCGCTGAATAAAATAAAGGAGGCTAAAAGCGAAGAGGGGATCTATACACTACAGACGGCGGATTCAGTGTTTCAGCGGGTAAAGGAAATGATTGCCAGGGCAGAGCAAATTATAGTACTAGATGCTTTTCCGGGAACACTACAACAGGTGCTGCCAGTACTTAATGAAGCGGCGAAAAGAGGGTTGGAAGTATTTGTGCAGGCCTATTCAGCAACAGAAATGGATAAAAGGATTGCTGTGGTTATCCCCGATCAGGCTACAGATGCACTGCAATACTGGGAGGCGCAGCAAATAAACATAGTGGTAGATGGGAAGGAAATGCTGGTAGCATTATTCAATAAAGACCTGTCGGTATTGGTACAAGCTAACTACAGCAATAATCTCTATCTTTCTTGCATGATGCACTCGGGAATCATCAGCGAGCATAAGGTACATAAATTTGAGCAGGCAAAGACCCTGGAGGAGCTGGGCAAGATGGTTGCTGATCAAAAGAACTTTCTGAATACTAAAGTTCCCGGGCTCGAATTGCTGTTTAAGCAGTATAAGAGGGAGGGGTAATTTGTGTTATGTGTTTATGTATATTTATACGTTGCACAATCAAAATCTGATGTTCACTACAATGAGTCGCATATTCATAACATTTTTAGTTTTTTTCCTGCTACCGGGTGCAATTGCCACAGCGCAAAAAGGGAAAAATAAAACAAAAGAGAGAACTGCTAGTTTACACTGGACTGAAGTGCGGGATAAGGATATACTTTGGAGCAAAATGGTGATGCGGGAAATAGATCTAAGGTATAGTGTAAATCAACCGCTGCTGGAAATAATGGACTCGGCCGGGAAAGCATTTACCTTTAACCAGCTGTTTTATAACATGGTAAAAGCCAATGCGCTTATCAGTAACCTTGTTGGGGACACCGTTATAGTACAGGATAGTACCTTGGCCCTATTGACTAGGGAAATGAAGCGTAATGATAGCTCTTGTGTCCAACAATATATTGTGGTAGAGGAATGGGAATTTAGCCGAGAGCGAGGCAAAATGGAAGTACATATTTTGTGGATTGGACCCTACATGCGCGGTTACGGAAAATCTATAAAGGATGTAACGCGTACCAGAATACCCTGCCTTAGTGCACCATATCAACCTTGGTTTGCAGTTAAGTATAATGACCTGCAAAAGGCGTTTGAACAATATAAAACAGTTGCAGAAATCGGTAAAAAGAAGGATACAATTACTTTATTGGAGTATTTTGAGGGTCGACATTTTGCAAGTAAGATAATTTGTGTTGAAGGGGCGAAAGGTAATGAGCTCTTTAATAAAGACAAGGATGGCTGGGTGTATTAATCATCATTAAGTAGTTCGTTCATATAATATTCAAACGCGTTGTTCCTACCTTACTATCTATTAAATTTGCGGCATCAATAACGGTACATCCATATTAGAGTCGCCAATAGAGTTTTTGAAAGGCGTTGGTCCGATGCGTGGCGAGTTGCTGCGCACTGAGTTGGGTATTGCCACTTTCGAGGATCTGCTGTATCATTTTCCATACCGGTATTTTGACAGGAGCCAGATAACCAAGATCGGCGCTGTAAATGGCTTGACCGAATTTGCCCAGTTTGCCGGCATACTCATCAATATTGGTGAAGAAGGCGATGGTCGTAAAAAGCGATTAACTGCAACCCTCTATGATGATACCGGTCGCATAGAACTGGTATGGTTTCAGAATATAAACTGGGTAAAGAAAAGTATTACTGAGGGAGAGCGCTATATAGTATTTGGTAAAGTAGCGCATTATGGCGGTTACTATAACATCAGTCATCCTGAAATAGAGGCATGGAATAGCGATACCAATATCCCCGGCAGGCAACCTGTTTATAGTACTACAGAAAAACTGAGGCTACGAGGTATTACCAACCGGTCTTTTGCCAAGATAACGCAAAGCCTTTTTGAGAAGGTAAAGCCACACGACATCCCTGAAATATTGCCATCAGCTATCCTTAGCCAGTATCAACTATGTAACCGTTACAGTGCTATAAGATGGCTGCATTACCCAGATGCCGAGCACCATGAAGAAATGGCCCGCTACAGGATGAAGTGGGAAGAGCTGTTCATATCTCAGATATTAATTGGCAGGTTGCGCCTGCAGCATACTATACAACGTGGATGGATATTTGATAAGGTGGGCGATGCGTTCAATACGTTCTTCAATCACCATCTGCCATTTCAATTAACCGGAGCGCAGAAAAGGGTACTCAAGGAAATAAGGCAGGACACCGCAACCGGCCGACAAATGAATAGGTTGCTGCAAGGTGATGTGGGTAGCGGTAAGACCATAGTAGCCTTGATGTCTATGCTGCTGGCTCTGGATAATGGCTTCCAGGCCTGCATAATGGCACCTACGGAAATTCTGGCTACACAGCACTTTCATAGCATATCGGGCCTGCTGGAAGAAATGGGCATCACCATAAAACTACTGACAGGTAATATAAAAGGCAAAGAGAGGAAGGCTATTCTTGCAGGGCTGGCAGATGGCTCGTTATCTTTTGTGGCGGGCACACATGCATTAATTGAAGATCCGGTGATTTTCAAAAATCTTGGTCTTGCTGTTATTGATGAACAGCATAGGTTTGGGGTAGGGCAGCGGGCTAAGTTGTGGAAGAAAAATGAATTGCCGCCACATGTACTGGTAATGACCGCCACACCTATTCCCCGTACATTGGCTATGACATTGTATGGCGATCTGGAAGTGTCTGTGATCGACGAATTGCCGCCCGGCAGACAAGAGATAAAGACAGTTCACCGGAGAGATACTGCCCGCGCAAAGGTGATGGAATTTATGCGGCATGAAATAGATAAAGGCAGGCAGGCATATATTGTATACCCGTTAATTGAGGAATCGGAAAAGCTGGATTATGAGAGCCTTATGCAAGGCTATGAGCAAGTGAAAATGTGGTTTAGCGAAGACCGCTATAGAATAGCTATGGTGCATGGGCGCATGGAAGCGGAACTGAAGGAAAGAAACATGGCCCGTTTTGTAAAAGGGGAGGCTAACATACTTGTTGCCACAACCGTTATAGAGGTAGGGGTAAACGTTCCCAATGCCTCTGTTATGCTGTTGGAGAGCGCTGAGCGTTTTGGACTGTCACAGATGCACCAGCTGCGAGGGCGAGTGGGTAGGGGGGCTGAACAGTCTTACTGTATACTGATGACGGGTAGCAAGGTAAGCGAAGAGAGTGTAAAGCGCATTAACATAATGGTATCAACAACAGATGGATTTAAGATAGCAGAAGAAGACCTGGCCATGCGCGGGCCAGGTGATATGTATGGCACCAAACAAAGCGGTGTGCTGAAATTTAAGCTGGCCGATATAGTACATGACA
>CANBQQ010000089.1 GCA_947371715.1 Flavipsychrobacter stenotrophus | reverse complement strand
CGTTGTTGTAACGGTCGGTGTAGCCATTACTCCTCCGGTAGTTGTCGTCAACCCTGCTGACGGAGACCATGTGTAAGCTGACTGCGCGGCAGTTCCTGTGATCGCAACATTGTCAACAAAATACAACCACGAGGCAGCCGCGCCAAATTTATAGAAGCCAAACCTTACTTTAACATTGGCATTACCAACATAAGGTGTAAGGCTGATAGTATTGGAAATCCCGTTCATGGAATAGGTGCCACTACCCGGCCAGCTATTAGGCGCTCTCCATAAGCTAACCCACGTACTACCGCCATCGATAGATATAGCCACGTTACCTGAGTCATTGGTAGTTGCCCCCAGATCGTAAAAATAATTGTAGCTGATCGATGCAGTTGCGTAGTCAGCAAGAGAAAATGAAGGAGACACTAATTGAGATGCCGTAGTTGCCCCGCTTCTGTTATCCAGAACATAGGCTTTACCCGATCCTGATATCGTGGTAGAAGACCAGGTAAAAGGTAAGTTAACCGACCCCCATGCAGTCGTTCCGCTCGTGGTCCACCCTTCAGTGGATATATTTCCTTCAAATGCCTGTGTTGGCATTGGATATAGATTTGCCGAGGCTGATAGTAACTGACCTGGCGCTGCGCAAATAGATGTTGTAGTTGGCGTAACCGATAGTGCATTAACACCTGGGTAATTAATTGTGGCAGTTGCATTGCTGGTACAAGTAAATGTGTTCGTTCCTGATACTGTATACACTACTGAGGCAGAAGATAAAGAGTTAACCGTTACGTTTGCTCCGGTTGACGCTGAAAGTCCTGTAGTGGGAGACCAGGAATAAGTTCCTCCAATGCCTGCACCGCTGGCACTTAACACTGTACTGCTTGCACCCGTGCAGAATGCACTACTTGAAGGAGTCACAGTCATTGTTGGAACCGGATTAATATTCATAACGGAAGTTGATGTTATGCTTGAATCTCCTGTATTTGTGCAGGTCACGACAGATCTGTAGTAAGTATTTGCGGTAACAGACGGTGTAGTATATATATTACTTGTTGCACCGCTTATATTAGACCAGGCTGCATTGTCAGGTGAAGACTGCCATCTGTAAGCGATACCACCTGCTGTAGGAGATGGTGCTGTTAGAATATTAGAACCTGTTCCACAGTATGTTGCAGAAGCAGGGGTCACAGTTCCGGCAGTAGGCACTCCCGCACATGGCGGCGGAATGGTAACAGTAAGTAATCCTGCAGCGGAGGTTGAAGTTGCTCCGGCAGCATTTGTAACTACACAACGATAACCATAGCCATTCCATGCCAGTGGAACATTAGCCAACGTAAGCGTATTAGTAGTAGCTGTTGATGTAGTGCTGTACCCGCTATAAGTACCGGTAGCATCCAGCGTAGCGGAATTTATATTTGTCCATGTACCACCACCGCCAGTGCCCGATGTATTTCTCTGCCATTGATAAGAGGCCGCACCACCTGCACCGACAGAAAATGATGTGCCGGCAAACTCGATAATGGAAGAATTTGTTGGGTAAGGATTGATCACCGGCGCAGCAGTGCCAGGAACAAGTACTCCACTTAGCGTAAAATCATCTACCCTGAATGTACCGGAACCTGAAGCACCGTTTACACCAAGTACAACAGTAACTGTACCCGTTAGGTTAGACAGAGCTGGAGAAAGTGATAGTGTACCGGTTCCTGTACCGCTCGTTGGCGCGGTACCCGATCCTACAGACGTACCGTTGATGGTCAATGTATAGTTTGGTGCACCGGTAGCGCTTCTTTGCCTCCAGAAACTATAAGATGTAAGAGACATTGAATACCCCGGCTGAATGGTCATGGTCATTGTAAAAGTTGGGGTACCGGCGGAACTACTAAAAGCTAGTGCCTGCCCGGAACCACCCGCAAATTGTGTTACAGCAGCTGAACCGGTCCAGTTTCCACCAGACAGGCCCGGCGCAAGAACCGCCCCACCTGTATAGTTTGGAGAGCTTAGCGTACCGGCATCAAAGCTGTTATAATATAGCTGGCCCGAAGTTGTAACTGCTGTAGATACTGTCAGTGCCTGCGTAGCAGTATTGGTGCCACAGGCATTGGTTACACTATAAACAATATTAGTGGTACCGGCTGAAAACCCACTAACTCCTCCACCGCTCACATTCACGTTGGCTACAGCGGGGCTGCTGCTCGTCCATGTGCCACCAGTTGTTGGAACATAAGAAAGAGTTATTGTGCTTCCTGCTGTTAAAGTAGAAGTACCTGTGATCGTAGGTATAACATCTACGGCAACTGAAACTGTAGTAGCAGTAACAGTGCCGCAGCCATTTATTGCTGACACGGTATAGATACCAGCTGATAGTGAGTTGGTTACTCTCGACGCCGGATTACCGCTGGCAGTATAAGAATTCGGGCCTCTCCATGTGTATGTAGTGGCGTCTGTTGCCATTGCTGTCAGTGTTAAAGTTGTACCACTACACAATGGTGTTGGTGTAGCTGTCGCGGATACTGCTGTTGGTGGTGTGTTAACAACGATTGAACTTGTTGTGGTACTGGTAGTACCGCATGCATTAGTTACAGCAAGTGTATAAACTCCGGCAGATAAAGTATTTACTGCAAAGCCTGCAGGATTTCTTACCGTCTGGCTGTAGCTATTAGGTCCCGTCCACTGATATGATGTTGCACCGGCCGGGCTACCCGTCAATGTAAGCGTCTGTCCACTGCAAAGTGTTGTTGCATTAGACGTTGCAACAACTCCTGTTGGAACTGTGATAACTGACACAGACGCGGTTGTGGCTGTAGTAGTACCGCAACTATTCGTAGCACTTAAAGTATATATCCCGCCTGACGAAGCTGTGGCTACAATTGCAACAGGATCTTCATCAGTTGAAGTATAACTGTCCGGTCCGCTCCACGAATACGAGGTAGAACTAGTTGCACTGCCACTAAGTGTGAATGCACTGCCCAGGCAAACTGTTGTTGGCAAAACAGCAGCAGACACACCTGTTGGCACTCCACTTACTGTCACAGCTGGACTAGTTGCTGTAACTGTACCGCAACCATTTATAGCGCTAAGCGTATACACACCTGAAGCAGCAGCTGTGGCGGTGATAAATGAGGTATTAGCACCAGTAGATGAATAACCTGCAGGACCGCTCCATGAGTATGAAGTAGCACTAGAAGCACTGCCGGTAAGTGTAAGTGTTTGACCCGTACACAGAGAAAGCGGCATGGCGTCTGCTGTTACCGCAAAAGGTAATGAGTTAACAACAACCGAAGAAGTAGTTGCAATGGTAGACCCGCAAGTATTAGTCGCCGTCAACGTATAAACCCCTGCTGACATTGTTGTAGTCGTAAAAGCCGCAGGATTCAGATCTGTCGATGTCCCCCCGTTAGGGTAGTTCCAGTTATAAGATACAGCGTTTGTAGCCGATCCGGTCAAAGTCAGCAGATTACCGCTGCAAAGCGTGCCCGGATTAGCCGATGCTATTACCGCCGAAGGCACTGTATTAATTGTTAGCGCTGAAGACGAAGCAGATGTACTTCCGCAGCTATTAGTTGCTGTAAGTGTATAAATACCAGCCGACAATGTGGTGGTAGTTGTTGCAGCTGGATTAAGATCTGTTGATGTTCCGCCGTCAGGGAAATTCCATGTATAGCTTGTTGCACCCGTTGCCGCTCCTGTCAAAGTCAAAGACTGCCCTTCGCAAATAGTAGAAGAAGACAATGAGGCACTCACAGATGCAGGTACCGTGAGCACATTAAATGAAGCTGTGGCAGTACTGGTACCACAAGCATTTGTTGCAGAAAGCGTATACACACCAGCTGACGCTGTACTAACTGTAAATGATGCAGGATTCAGATCGTTAGACAAATAACCATCAGGGCCGTCCCACTGATAAGTAAGACCATTTGTTGCGCTACCTGTAAGTGTTAATGTACCGCCGTCGCAAACTGCTGCAGACGACAGATTTGCAGTAACCGCTGTGGGAGCAACAGTACAACCCATATCAATGGTAATTGTAGCACTTTCTCCTGTAACTATAGCAAAACAACCCGCAAGTGCCCTTACACTATCAATAGTATATGTAGTAGTTGACGCGGGTGTTACCGTGAATGAATATGCGCCACTCGCGTCGATTGTCACGGAAGAGTGACTTCCACCGGTCCACGAATAATAGACAATATCACCATCATTGCCATTTATGGTCAATGATGTACTGCTTCCTGAAGGTATAACTGCTGTTCCCGTTATCGAAGGTGAAGGGGTAACATTCACTATTATGTTTGATGTTGTTGCAGTTACCGTTCCGCAACTGTTCGATGCGGTCAGTGTGTAAATACCTGCTGACGCTGTACCTACTGTAATAGCCGCAGGATTAAGATCTGTTGAAGTAAAACCATTGGGGCCAGTCCAAACATATACCGAAGAACCTGTAATGCTACCGGTTAAAGTAAGGTCACTACCGGTACACAATGTTGTCACCGATGCATGGGCCATTACTATTGGTGACGCAGGTGATATAGTTACAACTGTATAAGCATAGCTTGTATCGCCACCAAAAGTTGTGTAGTAGATTACGGTATCAGTTCCGGCTGAAAGACCGGTCAATACCCCACCCGATGCAGTGATCGTTGCATTGATAGCGTTTGACACGGTCCAGTTACCACCGGTAACTGTATTACTGAATGTCGTTGAAGTACCTGCGCACACGGTCGTTGAACCAGTAGTCTGCCCTATCGGTGGAACAGGATAATTTTTAAGAATAGTAATTGTATTTGCAGTTGCTGCGGAAGTACCCCTATTGCCGGTTACAACATCAGGATAACCATCACCATCCAGGTCACCAATGGTAACTGTTACCGGCCTGCTACCTGTTCCAAAATTAAGGACTGGTGCAAATGCCAGTGTAACAGAACTACCAGAAGCCAGGTTACGGAACATGGACACCGTGTTATCTGTGTTGTTAGACACAACGACATCTAACTTACCGTCCCCGTTAAGATCGGCAACGGCGATGCCGGTAGGCGCATTGCCTGTAGCAATATCGGTGTGCGCTGCAAATGAACCGGATGTTAATGTTCCTGATGTACTTGTGTTGATAAGGACACTGAACGTAGCATCGTTGAAATTAGTTACAACCAGATCATTTTTGCCATCATTGTCAATATCGCCTGCAGCAATATCGATCGGGCCCGACCCCACACTCAAAGATACTGATGTACCAAACGAAATATTACCATATGTTGATGTATTACGCGCAATAGTAACTGTGCTTCCTGAATATGTTGCCGGCGATGCGCCATTGCTTCCCGAATTAGGTACTGCAACATCGGGCTTGCCATCACCATCAAGGTCCGCTATGCAAACACTAGATGGTGCACCACCCGCCGGTATAGTTACAACCGGACCAAATGCCGCAGCTCCCGGAGTAGAAATATTAGGCAAAACATAGATAGCGCCAAGCCCTCCCGAAACAGCAATATCCGGCTTGCCGTCACCATCAAAATCATTGATCGCCGCAACTGAAGAGAATGGACCGGCAGTAACATCGGTATGCACCGCAAATGTAGGAATGCCTGTACCGGATGTTGTGTTAAGATATACGATCATGGTCGAACTGCCCACTGCATCTAAAAGTGGTACAATTATATCCAGCTTACCATCACCATCAATATCAGCCAGCTTTATGTTGTTCGGACTCTTGGTTCCTATTCCATCAGTAAGTGTGCTTGTGAGTGAGTAAGAGGCACCAGAGATGACACCGGCACCGGTCATTACATTTTCAAATATAGAAATGGATGGAGTACCACTGCCGGATACTGTAGCAGAATTGTTGACGACCAGGTCAGGCTTACCATCATTATTCATGTCGCCGATTGCGCCCGAAAAAGGTGTCGCACCTGCGGTAAGTATAACAGAGCCTTTAAAAACAAGACTATCTGTACGGAAACCCGTATTGTTATATATTGGTGTGAAGTTAGTATCAGAATAGGCTGTGTAATTGCCCGAAGTTGTAACAGTCACGGGAGCATAGGTAGCACCCGCGGGTACCGTAACAGACAAGATCAGCGTAGTAGAAGCACCTGCATTTACTATTGCCTGTGTTGCACCAAAATAAACAATATTGTTAGCCGGCGTTGCATCAAAGTTTGCCCCATTAATGACAACCGTAGAACCCGGCAAGCCTGTTTGTGGTGCAAATGACGTAATTGTGGGTGAGGGGCCGTTAATGCTTATTACTCTTGTAGCATATACGGGCCCGCAGCCAGCGGCTGAGGTAGATGTATAACTTATAGTAGCCGTACCCAAAGTAAGGCCCGTAGCTACCCCTCCGGCATCAATTGTAACACTTCCTGTACCGGCAGAAGTACTCCATACACCTGTTCCGGTTGCCGTAGGATTAGAGAGTGTAATTGATGTACCCACCTGCACTGCAGGGGTTGATGGAGTTATTGTTCCCGCAACCGGTAATGGGTTAACCGAATAGGTTGCCGTAATACTACTATTGCCGCAACCTGTAGCTGCTGTCAAAGTATAGGTACCGGTCATTGCTGTCGTTGCACCCGACCTTACCAATGGATTAATTGTCGTCGAGCTAAGTCCCGGTCCTCTCCATGAGTAAGTTGGCGTTATATAACTCGTAGCATTTGCCGCAAGGCTGAAGGAACTACCCGCACAAACAGAAAAAGAAGGGCTGCCGGTAATAGTTAGCGAAGTAGGAGCAGAACCTACTACCAATGGAACTGTAGTAAGTGTAGAACTACCACAGGAGTTTGTGGCTGTAAACGTATAGATGCCGGCCCATGCTGTTGTAATTGCAGTACGTGAAGCAACAGCTGTAGCTGAATTTGTCAAAGCACCCGGCCCCGCCCAACTAAATGATGTGGCACTTGTTGCACTACCTGTTAGCGTAAGATTCGCACCTGAACACAATGGATTAGCCGACGTAATTACTGCAGAAGATATAGTTGGTGTGGCCGAATGCACTACAACCGAGGCTGTAGTTAATGTTGCAGTTCCGCATGCATTGGTTGCCGACAGTGTATATATGCCAGCGGCGGCCGTTGATGCTGTTTGAGTGGCTATTGCGTTAGCGTCACTATAGCCACCAGGCCCCGCCCAGGAAAAAGATGTTGCATTAGTGGCTGTTCCGGTAAGCGTAAGCGTACTACCTGCACAAATTGGATTAGTACCCAATGCCGCAGACAGTCCTGTAGGCACACCTGTATATACTGTAACAGATGAGGTGGTTACCGTACTGGTACCACATCCATTTATGGCGGATAGTGTATAACTACCCGCACCACCGGCAGTTATTGAAGTTCTGGTAGTGGACAGTGAAGTAGCACTGAAGCTACCCGGCCCGGCCCATGAATAGGAAACCCCATTGGTAGCCGCACCAGCGAGTGATAGTGTACTGCCGGCACAGATTGGATTAGGCGTTGCTGTGGCACTTACGCCCGATGGCGCTACAGTAGATATCGTTATCCCTGCAACAGATGAATAAGCAAAAAGGGAAGATGCGGTACATGTAGTCTTACAACGGTAAAATACTGGTGATGATAAATTAGGTGTTGTGTAAGTAACAGTTGTACTTCCAGAGCCACCTGATACAGTAGCCCAGCCGGTACTGCCGTCATTAGACTGTTCCCAAAGGTAGGTAAATCCGGTGCCGGGTGCGCCTGTGGCACCTATACTAACTGTTGTTGAGGTGCCTGTACATACATCCGCTCGTCCGGCAGTAGCTGTACCACCAGTACTTGGTGTCCCCGAGCAGCCGCCGGCGTTTACCGTTGCAGTAGTGGTAGCAATAGAAGTGCATGATAGTGCATCAGTCACAGTTAATGAATAGGTGCCTGAGTTTGCAGTTGAGCTCGGCGTAATTGTTCCTGTACCAGTGGTTGTAGTGGTACTGCCTACCGTGCTTGGTCCGGCCCAACTGTAGGTATATGGCGATGTACTTCCGGTTGTTGTAACAGTAGAACTGAAGGTCAGCGCGGCTGGTGCCGACACGGGTGAATTACTGGTAAGTGTTGTTGTAAATGCCTTACCTGGCACACACATTTTAAAATTGTCAATCGCAATACCATTATCCGACCCGGCCCCATTCGAAGAATTAAATACTACAGTAAATGTAGCTCCGGCGGCAATCGATGTACTGATTGTAGCAGATTTCGGAGTAACTAATGGTGGTGACGCAATTGCCGTCTGTTGACCGGTAACCGGGAAACCCGACATAGCCACGCCGTTTACAGTAACACTAGTCCAAAAATCAGTGTTACCGCCCCCCCCTCTCCATTGCTCTAAGTCAAATGATACTGAAAGAGAACTAATAGCAGCTCCTGTTGAATTGGTGAACGTCGCAGTCCAGATTGTTGCATTGAAAGGTGTTCCGGAATGCAGATAACCCAAAGAGTTCTCTCCCGACGAACCATATGCATAAACTCCACCTGCGTTTCCCGTGCCAGTACCCACGCCCTGATAAGTCGCAGGTACCCCGCCAAAAGCCCATCCGCTGGGCACGGAACCTGAGGTTCCCACAAAAGAATTAAAATTATTAAAGTACTCTCCTGTAAAACTAATTTGAGCCTCAGCTTTTACAAATAACAACTGTGATAAAAAGAAAAAACAGCCTATTATTAATAGCCTTCCATAGTTTGTTCTTGTTACACCGTACATTTTCACTTCTGACTTGTAATTCTGTTTCATGTTTGGATCTACTTAAGAACACAAAAGTCAAAATGTAATGTCAACGCAACGCTAAGCCATTATTACACTAACATAAAGGAATTGTTATGCACGAAAATCAATTCAGCAGTAAACGCATGATTATCAGGATCAACAAAAATTGGAGATATTTACTTGTCTGGACAATTCCAAAATCAAGTTGTAGGTTGCCTATGCTGCAACTGTTTTCCTGAAAATAGAAGTAGTAGAAAAATTGGTAGAAAGTAGCAGTTTGTTAAAATCAACAAAACCCTTACCCAATAGCTATTTCAGCAAAACGGACAACAGAAAACTGCCACTTTCGTGAAAAACTGCTACTTTTTTATTCAAAGCCAATACTAGCCAAAAATCACCCTACACTACATAATCCAAACTTAACAGCTAAAAACGCTGAAAAAGCCAACGATTTTCATTAATTTAACGTCTATTAAAGCAAACCTATTTAATATTCTGCATGCAACAATTGTAGGCACATGAAAAACAACGGATTATGTTGAGACCCTTTTTTACACTTATCGCACTCATACTAATAGCCAATTGTGCATCCGCACAAATACTCTTCCC
>CANBQQ010000088.1 GCA_947371715.1 Flavipsychrobacter stenotrophus | reverse complement strand
CTATTAGCCACACCACAAAAATAAAGGCATTTCGGGTGTTTAACTTCACCTTTACATTAGCAAAGTATAAAAATGCTATTATTGCTATCTGTATGAAGTATTATTTTCTTGCTGTTGTAATTCTGTTTTCTGGCTTCGTAAATCCCCAGTCCACTAAGGTCATGCTTAAAGGAACCCTCCTTATGGCCACAGGTGAAGAATTTCCATACCGCTTAGAACTTACCGAAAGCAACAATGTAATTACTGGCTACAGCTATACATACGATGAACGCGACGAAGCAAAGACAGTTATAAAAGGCAAGGTCGATAAGCAGGCTCATAAGTTAACCTTTAAAGAGACAGAAATTGTATCCTCGCATTCAGTGTTCACAAAGGCATTTATGTGCCTGCTACAGGCATCACTCGAATATCGGAACGGTAAACTCGTTGGGCCGGCCACAAACAAACAATTAGATAATACTTCCTGCACCGAGGGTAAACTAACCTTTACAAATACCTCAGAGATAGAGCAACTCTTCAGCAGCCACGATCCATATGATGTAGAGATAAGGATGGGCGAAAAGAAGAAAGAAGAACCAGTTACCGCTGCACCTAAGCCGGCTTCCGTTGCAGCAGAAGAACCCGCCGGCACAGATAAAATAACAGAAGGTATAGAAAAAAGCTACGACTGGCTCTCTGATAGTGTAGTGGTAGAAGTGTGGGATGGCGGCCGCTTTGATGGAGATATTATATCAATTCTATTTGATGGCAAGCCGGTATTGGCCAAATATGTTATAGGGAAACAAAAGAAGAGATTTGCAATAAAATTGCCGGCTACCGGTGTGCATTCTGTTGCTATCCTTGCCGAAGACGAAGGCTCCGATCCGCCCAATACCGCTTCTCTTGCTCTTTATGATGGCCACACAAAGTACAGCGTTCTTGCCTACAACAACAAAGGCCAGCAATCCTTTATTAAGATCAGAAAGGCAAAGTGATAAAACGTAACTTTCGAGTTGGTAGCCCGACTTGGCGGTCATTGAGTCATTGAGCAATTAAGCCATTGAGCAATTTTTTTTAAAATTACCTTTGCACCATGCATACCCTCCAGTTAGACATACCCCGCCTGCCGGTACCGATAGCTTACAAAGATGCCATCGTACTAACCGGGTCATGTTTTACAGAGCACATTGCAGACAGGTTGATACAACACAAGTTCAATGTGGTATCAAACCCCAATGGTATTCTGTTCAACCCTCTTAGTGTGGCAGATAGCATAAATGGGTACATTGACAATAAGCAATACACACAGGCCGATCTTTTTCATCTCAATGAACTCTGGAATAGTTGGGATCACCATACCCGCTTCTCGCATGTCAGTGCAGAAGCAGCAGTAGAGGGTATCAACCAGTCTCAGTTGCAGGCACACTTGCAAATAAAGAAAGCCAATCACCTCATCATTACTCTGGGCTCATCATTTCAGTACTACCTGAAAGAAAACGGTAAGCCGGTAGCCAACAATCATCGGGCTCCATCGCAATGGTTTGAAAAGAGATTGTTGAGTGTAGAACAAATTACCGCTACTCTAAAAGCAACCATCGAAAAACTACTGGCCGTCAATCCGGGCATCCAGATAATTTTCACCATAAGCCCCGTCCGTCACATTCGCGATGGTGCGGTTGAAAATAATCGGAGCAAGGCACGCCTTATAGAAGCAGTGCACCAGCTCTGCGATACCTTTTCATGTGCTTACTATTTCCCCGCCTACGAATTGCTCATAGATATCCTGCGCGATTACCGGTATTATGATATAGATTTTGTGCACCCTAACTTCCTCGCGACCTCCTACGTTTGGGAGCGTGTTGTCGAGTGTGCAATGGACGATGAAACCATCGCCTTGATGAAACAGATCAATGAGATCACCATCGCCGCGAAACATCGTCCCAGGTTCCCCGACACGGAGGCACATCAAAAATTCAGATCCGCCACATTGCAGAAATGTATGCTATTGCAACAACAACATCCCGAAATAGACCTTACTGCCGAAATACAGTATTTTTCATGACATTCTATAAGTTTATCATTTATGGTTTTTATTAGACCATTTAAATTTTGCCATGTGATAATATCATTAGCAAAAAAATAATTAAGAAAAATCATGTGTTTTCAATATTCATGGTTATTTTCGCATCTTTAGATTGTATAGAATTAGTCGGGTGGAGCAAGTTTTAACAGCAGATAATTTATCGGGTAAAATAGATATGACTAATTTAGCAAGTTTCATTGTTATCGATGACGATCCGCTAAATAACACTATTTGCAGGCTTACAATTAAGAAGGCTTTGGGTGTTACAGATGTGAAGACGTTTACTGATCCTCTTGAGGGATTGGCTTATGTGAGTGACGAGTACCCGGCAACTATCAATGAGAGTTTGCCAACGTTTTTGTTCCTTGATATCAACATGCCCATTATGAACGGCTGGGAATTTCTGGAGCAATACGATCGCTTAGCAGACAATATCAAAAAAACAATACGTTTGTACATTCTTTCATCTTCGGTTGATGATAGGGATATAGAAAAAGCGAACGCCAATAGGAATATTGTTACCTACCTGGCCAAGCCAATAACTAAAGAAATAATTATAGACCTGGTAAAGCCATAAGGCTTGACTTTTTAGGGTATAAATTTTATCCCTCCTCACAACGTGTGGAGGGATAATTATTTTATATACTTTTGATCAGAATAAACATAGGTCTGAATGAAGAGGATATTATTGTCTTTGCTGGTATTACTAACTATCGCACTTACAGCTACAGCGCAAAAGAACAAGGTTAAAATTGAAACAGATTACGGCACAATAGTGGTAATGCTGTACGACAATACCCCTTTGAACACCAATAACATGGTGAAATTGGCGAAAGAGCATTATTACGACAGTACCATTTTCCACAGGTGTATACCTAAGTTCGTCATTCAGGGTGGTGATTCTACATCTAAACATTCTAAGCCCGGCCAGATGTTGGGTGAAGGCGGTCTGGGTTATACAGTCCCTGCTGAGATCAACGATGTAAATTATCATAAACGTGGTGCCCTGGGTGTAGCCCGCGATCAGACTCCCGATAAGTCAGGTTCTGCATGCCAGTTCTACATTGTAGTAGGTAAGCCTTTTACTGATGCGGAAATGGACAACCTCACCAAGCGTACAGGTCGTGTTTACTCTGCTGCTCAAAGAGAAGTATACAAGAAAGATGGTGGTACTCCCCATCTCGACGGCAACTATACCGTGTTTGGCGAAGTGATTGAAGGCATGGACATCGTAGACAAAATCGCTAACGAAGCCCGCGATAAGAACGACCGCCCTAATAAAGACATTCGCATGCTTAAGGTCCGCATGATGAAGAAAAAGAAACACTTCCTTTTCTTCTGATCAAAATTCTAATGCCAATTAGACTGTAAAATATGAATAGATAAAACTAGGTAACTCCGTTAGGAGTTTAAGCTTTGTAGCCTTGTTTTGTCGATTTTTGTCAAGCGCTCCGTAGGTGCGCACCTGTCCCCAACTGTTTGGCTGAACAATTTGCAGTGTGCCGATTGCTAATGTTGAAATGACAATTAGACTTCAAAAGCAGGTATTCAAAACATGTCATTGCGCCGTAGGTGCAAAAGGTTTGTAGCACTAAACAACCCCTCCATTGCCCGCGAGCCGTAGGTTCGCGCCCAATTATATCAATAACGGTTTCTAAAGTATAATATTGGCTGTTATTAATGCATAAGGCGACCATTGGTCGCCTTATGCATTAATAACCAGATTACGTCACGTTTGTACCCTAATGGCAATTACACATCAAAATACAACAAGTCTCACGTTATTGCCCCGTTAGGTCAATGTCAATGATTTAGCAATTTTAGAGCCGTTAAAGGCACTGTCAATAAGTTAAAAATTAGTGTAAGTGAATAGCGCCGAAAGAGCGTCCTCAATAGCGTAGTGCGTTTTAGCCCTACGTCTGTCAATAAGTTGAAATTAGTGCAAATGAATAGCTCTGAAAGAGCTAACTCAATAGCGTAGTGCGTTTTAGCCCTACGTCTGTCAATAAGTTAAAAATTAGTGCAAATGAATAGCTCTGAAAGAGCTAACTCAATAGCGTAGGGCGTTTTAGCCCTACGTCAGAAACCACCAACACAAAAGCTCTGAAGGAGCGCAATCAGTATAGAAGAACCCTTCAGTCAATACCATTGCCCCGTTAGGTGGCAACAGGTTTGTAGTATACAGAGCAACCACCTCACACCGCGTGCCGTAGGTACGCAACAATTGCAACAGTGCCTTTTTTTGATTTTGAAAGGGTCGTAGAAATCAAGAAATCGCACATCATTCAGGCATCAGATTGCCCCGCGATCTGCCACTCCTCCGGCTTGTTCTGTTATAATTAAAGAAATAACCCAGGGTCATAGCCAGATTGCTGCTGGTTGTCGTTATACCAGATGACTTGGGTTTCAAAACACCGCTTTGTGCAGTGGCTCTTATAAACAGTCCTCTTTTAAACTCGCAGCCTGCGTTTACACCTCCGCCCATATCGTAGTTGGTAATGTAAAATGCGTCTGATTTAACGTTCATCCCTAGGTAAACTCCCGCACCGGCAAACAGCCTGTTTTTGCCAGGCTGGCCAAACTTATAAAGGAAATTTAAGGGTACCTCTATGGTATGCACCCTGTAGGTAATGCTGCTTTGAGATATAAAATAGCTTGGCGCATTTACTGCCGTGCCGTTTCTCACATATAATACGCCGGGTTGTAGGTAGCATTTGTCGCCACCCAGCGCCAGATCTGCTATCAGCCCCAGCCTCACGCCAAATACAGAGGTGGCACTATAAGATTTCGTTGGTACTGAATAGTTAGAAAAATTCAATCCGGCTTCAGGCGCTACCTTTATTTGTCCGGACCCCACAAAAGCTGTCGCCAGCAAACAAGTGATAAGCAATAGTTTTTTCATAGCATTATTTGCCGCAAAACTAATAAAATCAATCAGTCGACAAAGAATAATGAAATAAAAAGACTTTTATGCCGCAGGATATTTCAAAGTAATAAATAACGTAGCTCATTGCTATGGGCTATTCCGGTCGCCTGGCGATCATAATCCAATAACCAGGCTAGCAGCAGGCGCACCCGAATGTCAGGGTGAGGCTCTCGAACCCCTGACATTCGCACGGGACGTATTCGTTTTCGGTCACTATCATCACCAGCCATTGCTACCCATTCGAAGAACTCCCCCGAACTCCTAAAAATCCGTACCCAACCCAAGGTAATACATAGATCCACCCTCGCTGTTCATCGCATAATCAAACCGCACAAAATAGCCGAATAACATGGTGCGTAAACCGGCACCATAGCCTATGCCTAGCTGACTTTTGTTAGGCACTGTTACTGTTAGCAACACATTGTTTACCGAGCCCGGCAATGCATACTGCGGGAAATTATAGGTGGTAGACAAATTATCGCCCGATGGCAGGAAACCTCTCCATGCCGATCCCGCATCGGCAAACAATACCACCTGCAGATTTTTCAGCATCGCTGATTGTACAGGCCTCTTTACAAAAGTAGACACTATCGGCACACGCACTTCAGTGCTCAGTACAGCAAAATTATTGCCCTTAAATGCGCCTTGCTTATAACCGCGCAGTGTAGTAGACAGTGCCACAAAGCCATAGTTGCCGGTACTGCTGGCGCCATTATCTATTTTCGGGCTCATCCAGTTATCTATACCACCCAGTTGATATTGTACTTTACTTGTGCCATCAGAGTGTGCATAGGCCAGCCTTGTCGCCCATGTTATGGTCTTGTACAACTTCTGATAAGTACGGAAGTCAAGTCCGATATTGATCATGTTCTGCTTCTCTCCGCCAAACTCGTTGAGGTATTCGGCATATAGCTTATAGCGTGTTCCTTTTCTTATATTCAATATCGGGCTCAGGGTATTGTCAAACACATACTCCAGCCTGTTCATAGACCAGTCCTTGTTCGTATTGGGTATCTCGTAAACGAGGCTCAATGTATCCTGTGCCTTTTGTATTTTTCTGTCCTGGCGGTAGGCAGTAACGAACCGTAGGCTCCTTAGCCTGTCAAATGGATAGGACAGCTCCGCCTGCACCATATTGGTAACGTTCTTAAACAGTTGCTCCTTCACAAAACCATATTGCCCCGATGAGTCTGAGTAGATCACGTAGGCATTCTGCTTTGACTGCGTCCGCAAAAACAACACACCCCAATCAAGCCTGCGCTTAGTGTTTTTATACTGTAAGAAATACGCAGAGCTCGAAAGGTTGACAGGCAATTGAAAACCCGCGGTTATTTTGTGGTTTTCCATTAGCTCCACCATGTTGATGGTGGTCAGCAGGCTCAGGTCAGGATTCTGGTAAGTGCCGCCATTAGCACTGTACGGCTGGTATTGAGAGAACAATGTGCTATTATCTACCCTTACATTAAATCCGTCCGGCTTAAAGCTCGCACGGTAAGGGGATGGCTTCATCTTCACATAAGCACTGTCATTGATAACAGCAAGGGTAGAACTGTCTGCTTCAACAGCAGGTTTGCTACCTTCTACCTTAACCACGTCCACCTTCTTTTGCTTTTTCCTTCTCAGCCCACCGGTAATAGTGTCGGTGAATTCTGTCTGGAATGCATTGCCGCTTTTTACTTCCGGCAATGTGATCGGTTTATCTACTGGTTTATTGCTGAAGTCAAACTTCACGTTAGAGCCCTCTATGTTCGGGTTGAAATCAGGCTTTTCTACATACAATATCGTTGGCGTAAGCACTTTCGGTTGCGCACTATCTCCCGGCATTTCCAGCTTATGGAAATACACCATGTACTTCTTCTTTTCCTGCACTACATCTGCCACGCCGCCACTGGCCACATTATATTGATGGCTGATGATGCTGGTGTTATAATTAGTTACAGGCAGGGCATACGCCGAATCCATATTGTTCTTCGTTCTGCCAAACATCACCACATACTTGTTCACAATACCATTGCCATCATACAGGTAGGCAAAGTTCTCTATGCCATATTGTATAGGCTGCGACACGTGTCCCGTAGGGAAGTTGGAAATTTGCAGCAATTCTTTTCTCTTGGTAGTAGTATTGTAAAAATATACGTGCATTGGGCCGTTGGGCAATTGGTTCACACCCACAGGTACATCCATATTGGCAAGCGGCCTGTTAGACATGAATAGTATGCCCTTGCGCGATGCGCCATTCACAAACACAGGGTTAATGTCATCCCATGCATCATCTGTGATGTTGGTCATCTTTGACCCTTTTATCTTGAACTCATAAAGGTCCGTCTGGCTCTTTTTGATGGCCGACAATACCAGCTTATCATCATCTTCCATGAATGACATGCCTAGCACCCTGTCAAATCGGTTAGGAGGAATGACATAGTTCTCTATCCTGCCTTTTATAGAGTTATATACCCGCAGGTAGGTCTTCCTCCCTTTCTTGTAAAGTATGGCCAGCTTATTGCCGGCTGCCGACCATGCCATTAGCGGATAGCTGGGGTCTACTGCTTCAGTAAGGTCTTTTTCGCCGCCTTCCAGTAGTACAGATTGTACCTGGTCAAAGGCCGTCTTCTGTGTGTATATCTTAAACTCACCATCACGCCATGCAACAAACGCTATCTCGCTTCCTCTAGGCGATACCATTATATCGCGAATTATAGTATTGTCTTTAGGCACTTTTAGTGATATCAACCCATTAGAACTATCAGGCAACTCCTGTTGCTTAAAGTCCAGTGTGTAAGTGTTCTTATAGTAGGTCATGCAGGAATCATACGCCTTGGTGATCTTCAATCCCAGGTAGTCTTTATCCTTCATTGTCTTGTTCAGACTTGTTTTCTGTTGCATGGCACCCAGCAGTGCTTTCATTTTTTCATTGCCATAGTTATCTGCAATAAATTTCCAGAAGGCCTTACCCGCCACTTCAGGATATTCCTCCGATAGTTCAAAAAAGCCTGCTTTAGGCCTTGCGTCCAGCAGTCGCTTCCACTCGCTGTTAGCTTCGGGGTTCCAGCCATCTACCAGGTAGGCAATAAAGCCTTGTGTTACCCACGGTGGCAGGTTCATTAGCAACTGGGTCTTCGCCATTTTCTTAAAGCTCTCGCCATAGATCATGCGCTCCATTACCACCTGTGCCATACCCGCTTGTATCTGGCGCTGCAGGTCTGTGTGCTTGCCCGTATGGTATACCACCAGCTTATCTCCCACAAGATTCCATGTACCAGATATGGTCATCTGGCTTATCTGCGATTCATCTTTAAGTCCTATGTTGGTCTGGCGGTAATCGTCGTAAGAATTGTACAGTACGATATTGAAACGGTCGGGAAACTGACCGCCCATTTTCTTTTCTATTACCTTAATGTTGTTTTCCGCTTCCTCTGCTACATATCTGCCCAATTGCCTTCCGCTACGGTCGTAATGATATACCCTGAAGTGCTTGGTGTCAAAAAACTTCCAGTCAAACTTTCTGTCTTGTACACGGTTCTGTCCAAACGTTTCTACATAAGACTGTGCACTGGTAGGGGAGCTAATAAGTAAACCCACACCAATAAGTGCAGGGATAAGGAGAGATATGATACTGGTTTTTTTCACCATGTTGTAGAAAAAGGGACTGCCATTAAACGTAACTTCGCACTATAAAATTGCCCGGACGCATTGCCTGCGCAAGGCTACTTTTGAATACAAATTACAAAAATTATACCGCACAGATATGTTAAATGTTGTTTTTTTTACGTTCAACCCCTTCGATGAGAATACCTACATTATTGCCAATGAGAAAAAGCAGTGCTGGATAGTAGACCCCGGCATGTATGACGACACCGAAGTGGCCGCGTTGAAAGACTACATCAGCGGCAAGCAATTGCAGCCGCAGGGCATCATTAATACCCATGCGCACATAGATCACATTCTCGGTGTACAAACACTTATAGACGAATACAAGATCCCATTTGGCATTCACAAAGATGAGCAGATGATACTCGATCGCGCTGAGGCTACAGCGGCTATGTTTGGATTTGAATTCAAGAACCCGCCGAAACAAACACATTACATTTCAGAGCTCGAACCACTGAAGTTGGGTGATGATACGATCAAAGTATTTCTTACTCCCGGTCACTCACCCGGCAGCATATCGTTCTACTATGAGCCCGGTAACTGGGTCATCTCAGGAGATGTGCTCTTCTCCGGCAGCATCGGTCGCACAGACCTTCCGGGTGGCAATTTCGATGTATTGGTCAGCAGTATCCGCACCCATCTCTTTACGCTCCCGTCAGAAACAAAAGTTCTGTC
>CANBQQ010000087.1 GCA_947371715.1 Flavipsychrobacter stenotrophus | reverse complement strand
CGCTCCTTTGGGACGTATTCGCGATCTCTACTTACTTCACAGTGTCTTTGTTGTTCTGGTACTCAGGTTTGATCCCGGATTTCGCTCTGGTTCGTGACCGCGCTAAAACAAATTTCCGCAAGATGATGTACGGTTTCGCATCATTCGGTTGGACAGGTACAGCTAAGAACTGGCAGCGCCAGGAAGCACTAGCTCTTGTGTTGGCTGGTTTGTCTACTCCATTGGTACTTTCTGTACACACGATCGTATCTTTTGACTTTGCTACTTCAGTTATTCCGGGATGGCATACTACCATCTTCCCTCCATACTTCGTTGCGGGTGCGGTATTCTCAGGCTTCGCGATGGTGAACACCCTGTTGGTTATTACCCGTAAGATCCTTCACCTTGAGGAGTACATTACTATCGGTCACCTTGAAGCGATGAATAAAGTAATCGTGTTGACAGGTTCTATAGTAGGTATCGCTTACCTTACTGAGTTGTTCATTGCATGGTACAGTCAGTCATGGGGTGAAATGGCAGCGTTCCAATGGCGTATCTTAGGTCCATACTGGTGGAGCTACTGGGCGATGATGACCTGCAACGTGGTATCTCCGCAGTTGTTCTGGGTAAAGAAGCTTCGTCGTAACATTCCGTTTACTTTCATTATGTCTATCGTAGTGAATATCGGTATGTGGTTCGAGCGTTTCGTTATCATCGTTACCTCTACTTACCGTGACTGGATTCCTGGTAGCTGGGCATACTACAGCCCAACATGGCCTGAGGTTGGTTTCTACCTCGGTACGTTCGGTTTGTTCTTTACATGTTACTTCCTGTTCGCTAAATATTTCCCTGTTATTGCGGTTGCAGAAATTAAGTTCGTTCTTAAGACATCTGGCGACAACTACAAGAGAGGTATGGCTAAGTACGAAGAGCAATCAAGTGAATCATTCATTGAGATGGTTACAAGCCACCACGATGAAGAGCATCACGAACCTGCTCATCACTAATCAGGAAGGCCCGCGGGTCAGAACGTTTAAAAATTTTAGTTTTTAGTTTTAAGTTTTTTAAAATGGCTATAAAGAAATTTGCGGTAGCGGCTTACGATGATGAGGATGTATTATTTCCTGCAGTAAGTAAAGTTCGTCGCAGCGGTTACAAAATGCATGATGTTTACACTCCTTTCCCGGTTCACGGCCTTGATGTGGCTATGGGATTGAAGGAAACTGATTTGCACATTGCCGGTTTTATATATGGTTTGTGCGGTACATCTACAGCAGTAGGTTTTATCTCATGGATATATACAATAGACTGGAAGATCAATTACGGTGGTAAACCACACTTTTCACTTCCGGCCTGGATACCGATCACTTTCGAGTTGACAGTATTGTTCGCTGCGGTAGGAATGGTGCTTACTTTCTGCTATCTTAACCAGATAATGCCGGGTGTTAAGAAACACGTTTTCCATCCGCGCCAGAGCGATGATCTGTTCATTCTTACTTTAGAGTTGAACAATCATACTTCAGAAGCTGATGCTATCGCATTTCTGAAATCTACAGGAGCAAAAGAAACTTCTATACAGATGGCAGAAGAAAGCTGGTGGTATGGACGTTGGGATAAGAAAGAAGAGTACGAAGCATTGAATGCTTAATTAAGTAGTCAGTATTTAGGTTACCGACACTTTATTTTTTGAAATTCGAATTTTACTTAGATTATGAACAAGATTAAAAGCATAGTAGTAGCAGGCCTGGGGATAACCCTTGGATTGGCTTCGTGCGACTCAGGCAATCTGCGCCGTACCCCGGGTCACATCTATGCACCTGATATGACTTATTCCCGTGCCTACGATGCATATACAGCTAACCCTAACTTCAAGGATAGCCTTACCAGCCGTCCTCCGGTTGCAGGTGCTATCGCTCGTGGTCATGCAATGCCTGATCACCTGATGGAAGGCGATTCTGTAGGCTATAAATCTTTCACTACAACTGCGAAATTCAATGCAGATGAAATGAAGGAAGGTGGAAGATTGTTCAATATTTATTGTGGTATCTGCCATGGTACTGCTTTGGATGGTAATGGTCCATTGTACGCCAGCGGTAAGTTTGCAGCAATGCCGGCTAACCTGAAAGATGCTAAATACCTGCACATGCCTGTTGGACAGATGTACGCAGCTATTAAGTATGGTAAGAACATGATGGGTTCATATGCTAGTCAGTTAGATCCTCATCAGCGTTGGATGGTGATCGCTTACATAAAGAAAGTGCAGGCAGAAAATGGTGGCGATGCATTTACCTTCGGTGAAGGGACAGCGGTAGCTCCAAAAGCTGACTCAGCAACTGCAAAAGCAGAACCTAAGACAGACGGCAAGAAGATCGCCGAAAACAAAATGAAATAAACAATTTTCTATAGTATTTTATTAAAAGTTGCATACAATGAATGATCGTTTTGAGATACCTGCCCGATTAAGGAATACCAGCTTAGCGCTGATAGGCGTAGGTGTGCTGACGCTGGTAATGGGTGCCGTAATGTTGCTTTCGGGTAATGATATGGACAAGACTCGCTTCTGGGCTGTGTTGCTCCATGACAGTGTATTCTTTACCTTTATTACAGGGGTTAGTATTTTCGTACAGGCGGCTGTATCGCTTGCACAGGGTGCATGGCTTACAGCTTACCGCAGGGTGCCTGAAGCAATCGGCGCTAATGCATGGATATTCGGTACTATTGCCTTGATAGTTACTCTTTGTATCATTTTCGGTTTCAAAGATTCTCATGGAGTTAATACTATCTATCCTTGGGTTACTCCTGGTACAGATAAGATACTGTTAGGTAAGAAAGCGTTTTTGAATCCTACAATGTTCATCGGTTTCTCCGTAGCTACAGTAGCATTATGGGGTTTCTTTGGTAACAAATTCCGTTCTTATTCTATTGCTCAGGAAAGTGCACCTAAGAATGACACTAAGATCTATTGGAAAGTATTCAGACTTTCTGGTTTATTCCTCATCGTTTATGGTTTGTCTCAGATGAGCACTATTCCATGGTTGTGGGTAATGAGCGTACAGGCACACTGGTATTCTACTTTGTTTAGCTGGTACAACTTCGCAAGTGCTTTCGTTAGCGGTATGTCATTGATCATGCTTTGGGTTGTTTACCTTAAGAACCAGGGCAACCTGCAGTTGGTAACTAAGGAGCACATGCATGATCTGGGTAAGTTCATGTTCGCATTCTCTATCTTCTGGACATACCTTTGGTTCGCACAGTATATGTTGATCTGGTATGCGAATATACCTGATGAAACAGTTTACTTCAAACTTCGTCAGCATGGTCCTTATAGCGTTATCTTCTACGCTAACTTCATTATCAACTTCTGTATGCCAATATTGATCTTGATGGCTCGCCCTAGCAAACGTAACTACTTTACTGTTACTTTCATGGCAATGGTTATCATCTTCGGTCACTGGTTAGATTTCTTCCAGATGATCATGCCTGGCCCATTGGGCGAACACTGGCACATCAACTGGTATGAGATAGGTACTTTTATGGGTTTTGTAGGTATATTGATCTTCTTAGTATCACGTACACTCTCTAAATCATCGTTGATACAGAACAATAGCATACTGTTGAAAGAAACAGCAGTACACATTGCATAAGAGCAATAATTTTTGATCAGGAATAACAATATTAATTAGAAAATAAGCGGAACGACCATGTCGGGATTTATAACGATACTATTAGTAATTCTGGTTTTTATAATCATCTACCAGATAGGAAAGGCCAGCGAATACGCTGCAGCGATGCGTGGCCAGGAAGTTGTTAAGTATAAGACCAACCGGGTGATCGGCTGGATGCTTGTAGCGTTCTTTGTACTCGGCGTTTATGGTATCTGGAAGTGCGATCAGTATTTCAAACCACTCATGTTGCCGGTTGCATCTTGTGAGAATGGTGTTAAGTGGGACTCTATGTTCTACACAACGCTTGTTGTTACAGGTATAGTGTTCTTCGCTACTCAGGCTATTCTTTTCTGGTTTGCTTTCCGCTACCAGACGACAGAAAAAAGCAAGTCTTTCTACTTCGCTCACAGTAACAAGCTTGAGTTGATCTGGACTACGATCCCGGCTATAGCAATGGCTATCCTTGTAGCTATCGGTTTGAGGAACTGGGCTGCTATCACTTCTCCTGCTCCTGCTGATGCAACTGTAGTAGAAGTTGTTGGTAAGCAATTTAACTGGTTGGTTCGTTACCCAGGTAAGGACAATGAGTTGGGTAAGAGGGATTTCCGCAAGATCAATGATGCAAATAACGTTTTGGGTCTTGACTGGACTGATCCACACAACAGCGATGATATCATTTCTCAGAAAGGTGAATTGCACGTTGTAGTTGGTAAAGCTGTAAAGTTGTTGATCGGTTCACGCGATGTGATACATGACGTTGGTTTATCTCACTTCCGTCTGAAGATGGATGCGGTTCCTGGTATCACAACTACACTGTGGTTCAAGCCAACCATTACCACTGATTCAATGAAGATCATAACTGGTAATCCAAACTTTGTTTACGAGATATCTTGTGATCAGATGTGCGGTAAAGGTCACTATTCAATGCGTGGTACAATTATCGTAGAAACGCAGGCGCAATATGACAAGTGGATGTCTGAACAGCAGACTTATTATGCTGAAAGCAATCCGGCTCCTGCAGCACCAGCTGCTCCGGCAGCAGGTGAAACAGCGCCAAAGGTTGATAGTCCAAAAGCAGTATCGATGAAGTAATCGGCTATTGAATAATAGCTAATAGCCAAATTTTAAAAAAATAGTGCAAAGATGAATAACGCCGGAATTATAATTGAAGGACCAAATGTAGCGCACGGAGCAGGTGCAGAGCATCACGGTCACGAACATCACGAACAACATTTTATCTGGAAGTATATTTTCAGTCAGGATCACAAAATGATCTCTAAGCAATTCCTGGTTACCGGTATGATCTGGGCCGTTATAGGTGCGCTTATGTCAGTTTTCTTCCGTCTGCAGTTGGGCTTCCCGGATTCTACATTCCCTATCATGGAGAAATTCCTTGGTGAATGGGCTAAGGGTGGTAAATTGTCACCTGAATTCTACTATGCGTTAGTTACAATGCACGGTACGATCCTTGTGTTCTTCGTACTGACAGCTGGCCTGAGTGGTACGTTTGCAAATTTGCTTATTCCTATACAGATCGGTGCACGTGATATGGCGTCTCCGTTCATGAATATGCTTTCTTATTGGTTCTTCTTCCTTTCAAGTATCATCATGTTGGTGTCTCTGTTCGTAGAAACAGGTCCTGCATCAGGTGGTTGGACTACTTATCCTCCTTTGAGTGCATTGAAAGAAGCTTCTTTAGGTTCAGGTTTAGGTATGGATCTTTGGTTGTTGAGTATGGCTTTGTTTGTGGTTTCTTCACTTTTGGGTGGTCTTAACTACATATCTACTATCCTTAACATGCGTACAAAGGGTATGACCATGACTCGTATGCCGTTAACTATCTGGGCATTGTTCTTCACCGCAGTTCTTGGTGTACTTTCTTTCCCTGTATTGTTCTCTGGTTTCGTTCTGTTGATATTCGATCGTAACTTCGGTACAAGTTTCTACCTTTCTGAAATATTCATTGGTGGTAAAGCACTTCCGCACATTGGTGGTTCTGCTATCCTTTACCAGCACTTGTTCTGGTTCCTGGGTCACCCGGAGGTATACATCATCATGTTGCCGGGTATGGGTATGGCTTCAGAAGTATTGTCTACACACAGCCGTAAGCCGATCTTTGGTTATTTCGCCATGATCATTTCTCTTATTGGTATCACATTGCTGGCGTTCCTTGTATGGGCTCACCACATGTTCGTTACCGGTATGAGTCCGTTCCTGGGTTCTATCTTCGTATTGCTTACCTTGTTGATCGCCGTTCCTTCAGCGGTAAAGGTGTTCAACTGGTTGACTACAATGTGGAGAGGTAACATCCGTTTCAATCCTCCGATGTTGTTCGCAATAGGTTTCGTATCATTGTTCATATCAGGTGGTCTTACAGGTTTGTTCCTTGGTAACTCAGCTATCGATATTCACTTGCACGATACTTACTTCGTTGTCGCTCACTTCCATATAGTAATGGGTGTATCTGCGTTCTTCGGTATGTTCGCAGGTATCTATCACTGGTTCCCTAAGATGTTTGGACGTTTTATGAACAACACATTGGGTTACATCCACTTCTTTATTACTTTGATAGGCGCTTACCTGATTTTCTGGCCAATGCACTATGAAGGTATAGCTGGTATGCCACGCCGTTATTATGACTTCTCTGCATGGGAATCATTCAAACACTTTCAGGATATCAATGCGTTCATCAGTATCATTGCTACCATCGTATTCTTCGCTCAGTTAGTATTTGTAATTAACTTCTTCGCTTCTATGTACAGAGGCAGAAAGGTAACTACTATGAATCCTTGGGGTTCTACTACACTGGAATGGACTACACCGATCAATCCTGGTCATGGTAACTGGGAAGGTGATATACCTGAAGTTTATCGTTGGCCATATGATTACAAGGATGATGGAAACGGTGGTGACTTCATCAGTCAGACCACTCCGCTTCGTCCAGGTGAGGAATCACATTAATTTACATCGATTACACATACACTTATATAGACCGTCCCGCATTTGCGGGACGGTTTTTTTCTGCCCTAGTGCAGATATATTCAATTACTTTTTCTAAATTAGTGCTGTTATTCCGTTAACATCTTATTAATACTTAAAAGTTTTAAAATGGTCATTGTTAGACGTTTAGCCTTCGCAGCCGCATTATTACTGGCATCTACCTCCGCTATACAGGCGCAAAACTTCAGGCTCCCCGAGCGTTACACATTGAGTACTCCTGATGATTATCATAAGTATGACAAGGAGGTTATTAAGTGCGTAAATTGGTTGGAAAAGACGCCTCCGGGGGAGGATGATGATCATGTAAAGAGGGCAACCCGTTTTATGTCTGAATGGATCACTGGGTGTCCTTATGTGAGATTTACGTCTAATGCACGTATTGATGCGTTTTTAAGTGATAGTCCAGAGTACAGGATATATTACATGGGTGGATGGGCAAAATATGCATTGGAGTCTAAGATGGAAAAGCCTGATAGAAGATTATGTACCTATGCCGCTATAAAAATGGTAATCAAGGTATATCAAAGTACATCGCACGCTAAAAAGGATGCTAATATTGAGGAGTTGGTGAAGATGGATCTGCAAAGCAAGTTACATACCTGGGTAAACGAACGTAGTTAATATTGCTCTTAGTTATTTAAAAGAAGAAAGCCATTTATTGAATGATCAATAAATGGCTTTCTTTATGTAGTTAAGATTGTTTGTATTATCTGGCGATGTTTACCGCACGTAATTCGCGAATTACGGTCACTTTGATCTGACCTGGGTACTGCATCTCTTTCTGTATCTTATCGGCTATTTCGAAAGATAAACGGTCGCTATCTGCATCGCTCACCTTGTCAGCCTCAACTATAACTCTCAGTTCACGTCCTGCCTGTATTGCATAAGCCTTTTCAACACCATTGTACGCAAGTGCCAGGTTTTCAAGGTCTTTGATACGCTGTATGTAGCTCTGCATCATTTCCCTTCTTGCACCCGGGCGTGCACCGCTTATCGCATCGCAGGCCTGTATGATAGGGGAGATAATGTAGGTCATTTCCATTTCATCGTGGTGCGCACCAATCGCGTTCACAATAGAAGCGTGTTCGCCTGCTTTTTCTGCTAGTTTGGCACCAAGTAATGCGTGGCTCAATTCAGTTTCTTCGTCAGGCACTTTGCCTATATCATGCAGCAGACCTGCACGTTTAGCCAGTTTCACTACCTTCTGTCCCAATCCAAGTTCAGCAGCCATAATACCACATAGGTTAGCTGTTTCCTTAGAGTGCATCAACAAATTCTGTCCATAAGACGAGCGGAAGCGCATTTTACCTACTATTCTAACAAGGTCTTTATGCAGACCGTGTATACCCAGTTCAATAATGGTACGCTCTCCTATCTCCATCAACTGCTCTTCCAGCTGTTTCTTTGTCTTTTCCACTACTTCTTCAATACGGGCCGGATGTATACGACCATCCTGAACGAGGCGCTGTAATGACAAACGGGCAACCTCACGACGGAATGGATCGAAGCAGCTCAATACTATTGCTTCAGGGGTGTCATCTATGATCAGGTCAACACCGGTTGCAGCTTCCAGCGCACGTATGTTACGACCTTCACGGCCAATGATCTGGCCCTTGATTTCGTCACTTTCAAGGTTAAATACAGTAATTGCATTCTCAATGGTCTGCTCTGCTGCAGTACGCTGAATGCTCTGGATGATGATCTTCTTTGCTTCCTTCGTAGCATTCAGTTTAGCATCTTCCATTATATCCTTAACATGCGCCATTGCGCGTGTCTTGGCTTCTTCCTTTACCAGTTCTATTATCTCGGTCTTAGCTTCTTCAGCAGTGAGATTAGCTACTTTTTCCAGTCTTTTAATATGCTCCTCCTGGTGTTTTTCCAGTTCAGCACGCTTTATGTTGACTACTTCTGTCTGTTTCTGTAAATTTTCTTTAAGTTGCTCAGTTTCTTGTATCTGGCGTTGAACTGCCGATGTTTTGTCATTCAGGCCCTGTTGCTGTTGTTTAAATTTATTTTCTGCTTCAGCAAGTTTCTGGTTACGCTGTACAACTTCCTTTTCGTACGCTGCCTTTTCTTTTTCCAGTCCTGATTTTAACTGTGACGATTGTTCTTTTGCTTCTAGTAACTTATTCTCTTTTAATGTTTCTGCCAGTATTTTTGCGTCGTCAACTATTTTCTTTGCAAGTGTTTCAGCGTCTTCTACCTGTTTTTGAGTGTTTTTTGCGAATACTATCTTTCCAAGAAATAAACCTATACCTAACGCCACGAGTGCCGCGACGACTATTAATATCGTTGAATCCATAATTTTGTGTTGGTTTTATGTAAATGATCAGTTTGCCACCCTCATTTTTTATCAGTGGCCTTAACTGTGTTTGTTTAGCGTGCTAAGTTAACAAAACATTTTGGTTATGAAATGGGGCCGACATAGTTATAATTTCGCAATGTTAAAAACTTCACAGGTAGTTAAATTGCTTAATTTATAACTTTACAGACAATAGAAATGGTATTGGTAATGAACAGTTCGTCTTTTCACTATCGCTACCTGATGTACTTTGCGACGCTTTTGGTTTTCACTTTTAACTTTTGACTTTTTCAAATGGTTCCTGTTTTCAGTTTTTGTAATGTTTCTGTAATGCCTGTACGTAGCGAGCCCAATCATAGGGCAGAACAGACTACTCAGCTGTTATTTGGAGAAAAAGCTGAAATACTTGAGGTGAATAA
>CANBQQ010000086.1 GCA_947371715.1 Flavipsychrobacter stenotrophus | reverse complement strand
GATGAATATGTAGACCATTCCCGTCGCACGGTATTAGGCGTTCTTACTGATCAGTATGGCGATTATGATGGTGCACATGTGAGCTCAGTTGTGCGTAATAGTCCTGCTGATGAGGCTGGTTTGCTTCCGGGCGATTTGATCATCCGTATCAATGGCCGCGAGATAAGAGATTCTCGTGACCTGGTTAGTGCTATTAACGACCATGATGGTGGAGAGCGCATTATGATCACTTACGATCGTCGCGGTCGCATACTGCATGCTGAAGCGGAATTGGCCGAAACAAGCCTCGGCCACAGAAACCAGACTTACGAATATACAGTGCCCGATCTGCATGGTAACCGCCGTATTCCTGGCCCATTCCTCAATGCATATACTTATAATACTGTTGATAACTATTTCGACTATACTCCACAAATGGGTATTACTGCCGAAGGCGCGAGAAATGGCAGGGGAGTGGCAATACTTGATGTAAAAGCTAACTCACCTGCAGATTATGCCGGTCTTCAGAATGGTGATGTGCTTATCAGGTTAGACCACCTGCGTGTTACTACTGTTGGCGACATACAGGATATTCTAGACGATACATGGCCAAACCAAAAGGTAGCTATCGAATTTAAAAGAGATGGTGTCATCATGTACACTTACATGAGGTTCACTAAAGAAAAGACAAGAAAAGAACTGTAATACAATACTGCCATTATTCAGGAGCGCAAAGTCAAACCCTTTGCGCTCTTTTTTTAAGGAGAATAAAAACGGAATAATTCCAAAGTTTCTAGAAATCGTTTAAGGACTGCAGCGCACACTCTCCTCCTTTTGAAGGAGGAGTACCCTCGAAACGAGGGGGAGGTGGTTATCACATCGGGACGTATTCGTTTTGATAAATCACTTTCTTCTTCGCGTTTATCGGCGGATACCCCGGTTAGGCGTTCGTAACGCCTGTCAACAAAAAATGCCATGAATACTACCAACAAAACATACGGCAATTGGTTCATCCTCGGGTTGCTCGTCCAGGTAATAGCGGCATGCTTTAGTGTAGGTTGGTTGCACCCCGATGAGCATTTTCAGATCCTGGAATTTTACAACTACAAACGCGGCCTGTCCTCCTTATCTGATTTGCCGTGGGAATATGGCGCTAAATGCCGCTCTGCGCTGCAGCCTTTTATAGTTTATGGTTACTCGTCTGTACTGGCTTTGATTGGTATCACAAGTCCTTTTTTGCTGGCTTTTCTGCTGCGTTTGTCAATGGGTGTACTCACCTGGTTCACTGCCATCAGGCTCATAAAGGTGCTTTCGCCTGGTTTCACTACAGAAAAGGGAGCCAGATTGTTTGCTGCCTGTAGCTTATTCCTTTGGTTCGTTCCCTATCTGGGTGTCCGTTTTTCTGCCGAAACTATCTCTGCCGACTTCTTCTTCCTTGCGCTATCGCTTATGTTACAGGTACCTAACATGGCCGGTGTACGTAAAGTCCTTGCATTGTCCGCTGCCGGATTGTTGCTGGGTTTCACCCTTTTCCTTCGCCTGCAAATGAGTTTTGCATTTGTTGGATTAGGTATCTGGTTGCTATTCATTGCCAAATGGTCGATCAAAGACTTGGTGTTACTTATATTGTTTGCAGTGGTGGCAATGGGGCTTTCCGTTTGTGTAGATCATTGGTACTACAATGAATGGATCTTTGCACCCTATAATTACTTTGATGTCAATATCATTCAGAATGTAGCGGCAAAGTTTGGTGTATTTCCATGGTATTATTACTTCCCCCAGTTCATTGAGAAGGGTATAGCACCCATTGCGTTGGTAATGCTATTCCTGTTCTTTAAGGGCATCTGGAAGCGCCCTCTCGATCTGTTCTCGCTGGTCAGTATCACTTTCCTTTTAGGGCATTTCTTCATTGGGCACAAAGAACTACGTTTCTTGTTCCCTGCCTCTTTTGCCTTTATCTACGTCGCCT
The DNA here is from genome assembly GCA_947371715.1 of Flavipsychrobacter stenotrophus. GTDB lineage: Bacteria > Bacteroidota > Bacteroidia > Chitinophagales > Chitinophagaceae > Flavipsychrobacter > Flavipsychrobacter stenotropha_C. The sequence goes on along the minus strand of CANBQQ010000086.1, from coordinate 7,456 downwards.
GTCGTGGTTTCGATGACTTGCTCCCGGGTATTGCACCTCGCAAAGGCTATAAGTTTGTTTTTAAATTACTGGTAGTTGTCAATGTAGGCGTCTTGATCTTCAAGATATTTACCCCTTCTAAGGAACTTGTAAAGTACTATAGCTTCATCTATAGCTATGCGCAACAAACCCCTACACAAATAATCGCCTTCGAAAAGTCTCCATATAAAGAAGATAAGGCAGAGTGTAATTTCTACAAGCCCTTGCCGGGAACAATGGATATTACGGTTCTGCAAGACACTTCAGGCCTAAAAGACGTATTAAATGAAAGTAATAAGAAGGCAGTCATCTACCTCGGCACTAGTGTACATCCTCCTAAAGAGCTAGACGGGTATCGTACTGAATTGATCTATTGCCAGCTACCTGCGTGGCTACTCAAGTACAATTTCAATCACTGGCAGGATCGCTCATTTATATGGGCTGTGTTTCGCGTGTATCCGAAGTAATTGTCTGCCATAATGTTCAATACGCTTTGACCAGATAACGGGGCATTTTACCATGAACCGCCGGAAATATTACTACGTGGTCGATCTTGCTATATAAGCCTTTGCCTGGTCTTGAGTGTAAAAGGAAAAGTTGCGGTATCGGTGGTGTACATCAATGATCTCCTCAATAGCATCGTTTACTAGGTCTTTATTTTCCCACTGCAGTATGTCGGACATTACAGTTTCCAGGCAGCCTTTCTTGTAGGCTATCTGGCCTATAACGTGCACCAATGTCCACCTTACCCTGCGGGTTTTGTCGTACTGCAATTCTTTGAGCAGCGGCAATATATCCTGCGGATGGGTGCGGCCGCGTAGCTCTATACCATGGCATATTTCCCGGCGTATCTCCTTATCCTGATGGTGCAGGTATTTACGTGCCCACTCGATGACGGGTTTGGGGTTCTTTTCGCCCATTTTCTTTACGGAGCCTATTACGGCGTTCCTTACCGAGTGATGCTCGTCGAACAAGCCCTTATCAAGAAAGTCTACTACAGCATCCATATCATACTTGCCTATTTCCCCGGCGGCATTTACTACGGTCTGCCTCACCTTTGCGTCGGCGGAAGTAAAGAGTTTGTTGAGCGCTTTGAGCAGCGCCGGCAATTGATCCCTGTCGCTCTTATATATCTTACCAATAGACAGGTATGCTGACTTGCGGATGTAAGTATCTTCATCTGCAAAGTACTGCAGCAGGTATGCCTTGGCTCCTGCGGCAATATCAGCAGCTATGTTGCGGTCTATCTCCGCAACGATCTGCACCCGTTCATCTTTGCTATTGTCGTAAAAGGCCATACATGTATTGGTAAAATGAAAAGCACACAAAAGCAGCTGCTTTTATGTGCTTCCCGTCTTGTTTTACCTCATATCTCCCTCTCTTTTGGAGAGGGTTAGGGGTGAGGCTATTATTAACTTAGTTGATTCCCAATAGTTCTACTTCAAAAATAAGTGTGGTGTTAGGGCCTATTGTTGGTCCTACCTGCCTGTCGCCATAGCCCAGGTGTGGTGGTATAAAGAAGCGCCATTTGCTGCCTACACCCATTAACTGTACGCCTTCTGTCCAACCCTTAATAACCTGGTTGAGCGGAAAAGTTGCCGGCTGGCCTCTCTGTACAGAACTGTCAAATATAGTTCCGTTGATGAGCGTGCCGTGGTAGTGGCATTTTACCTTGTCTGTTTCACTTGGCTTGTCGCCGGTGCCTGCTGTTATAACTTCATACTGCAGTCCGCTGGGTAGTTCGGTAACGCCTGCTTTTGATTTGTTCGCAGCCAGAAATTCCTGCCCTTCTTTCAGGTTGGCAGCGGCTTTTTCATTCTTCATTCCAAATAATCTGTCGGCTATACTCATAAGATCGAATTTGCAGCAAAACTATCAATTTTCAACTAAAGCGGTATTCATTTTTGCTATATCGGAATGGATTTCTGCTATTTAGTTGGTACTGTTTTTATAAAAATGAATCCATTACGGAATAAAAGTTTTATCTTTTACTTACTAAAAGCACACACCATGGAGCAACACTATCTTGTACCTCAGCAGCATACAGGGCCATCTAAAGACCTGGAACATACAGTAACAGCCGAATCTTTGGAAGACGCCGAGGATTGGTTCATAGATGCCAAAAACAGGATGCTGGATGTGAACAACTGGAAGAATTATGCTGCCACGTTCAGCGCAGCCTTTATGCTTACAGACAGCCATGGCAAACCTGTTAGCCGTAGTGTGCACTGGGGCGATCATATTCGTATAGATATTCCCGGGCCGGGGCCTGCCGCAGGTGGCGGATACGACTGGGTGTTGATAGAGTCGGTAGAGTATGATGATTACCCCGATGATGAGCGGGAAACCTTTGCCATGCGCGTACACCCCGTTGCTGATCCCGCAAAGGGAAATGGTGGTGCTACTGCGCACTTCTTTAGTGAACAGGCTTCGAGCACGTTTGTGGTGGAACGGATGGGTAAGTATCTTAAAGCTTCTTATCATGGTAGGAATGAAGAGATCAATAAAGAGGGTAGTGTACTAGATAATGTGCGAAACAGCCTTGTAGGCTTTACGGCCTGGCTGGGCATGTCTGATGCGCAGTGGGCTAGTCTTATAAAGGGATTTTTGGAGTGAGGGGTGGTGAATTTGGCAATTTGATAATTCGGCAATTTGACAATTCGACAATTCGACAATGCCCGACCCGATGCAAAAAAATAATCGGGCATGGGTTTGATATAATTTATTGATAATTAGTTGGTTAAGGAAATTGGGTATGCCCGATCGTGCCCGATTGGTGAATTTGGCAATTCGGCAATGCCCGAGCCGATGTTCTCCCGATTGCCGCGGTTCGAGGGCCTCACCGTGACAATCGTGCGGGTGTTTTAATAGTGGCAGTTTTGTTGTCGGGCGTTACAAACGCTCTGCGGGTGGATCCTCGTTATAAACGAGGACCAGTATTTTGACCAATGTTTAGGTTGTATTTGTAAAGTGGCAGTTTTTCATAAAAGTGGCAGTTTTTTAGGTCGTATTTGGGCTGAAATGTTGTGTGGTACTGCTTTTGGAGGCGATTTAACAAACTGCTACATTCTGCCACTTCCTGCCACTTTCTGCCACATGTTGCCACTTTTAGTTTGTGTTGTTGATTTGCGCAGTCGCTTTGGAGACGCAATTATGCGTCTCTACCAGATATTGGTAGGTGAAGTATTTGATAGGTTCATAGTGTCAAAGAGCGTGTCGTCTTTCATTTCGGTGAACTTAATGTAAACCAGAGCTTAGGATGGCAAATTTCTATTTCGGTGCAAATTAATTCGGGAATTTAAATTCTGCAAATAAACATATCCACAAAATTGAAGGCGCAATCGGCTGGAATGCGCTGTAGGTAAGGGTTTGGATGGGGTGATTTTCTGTGGATATGTTTTTGATCACAGATTTTTTAATGATTACACTGATTTCACAGATTGTTTTATGCATATCGCCCGTTTTGTCTTTAAATAAGTTTACAGTATCAGGGTTGGTTGGTGCAAGAATACCAGAGGGGGGAGTGACAACTCTTTTTCCACAAACGGCAAAAAAGATATTTAAATATGCGCACTTTAATTATTTTTGTTGGAACTTGATGGCTGAATGGTTTTCAGCCATGGTAAACTGACCAAATACACACACAATGATCAAACACATACTTGCCCTTTGTCTTGTTTTTCTTTGCATTGCTTCGGCACAGGGACAGACGTTGCGTATAAGAAGTAACAGCGTTGAGAACCTGCACATTGTAGCTGTAGGAATAGATAAGGATGGCCATACCACGACGCGTATGTTGTATGACTTTACCGGTGATCATTACCAACGCCTGAGTTTGTTTGAAGAGAAGTATGGTTACGATTATTTCCACAATAAGGAAATGAAGCATGAGGGTCTTGATCCGACCTGCCGCTGGACAAAACTGATGATCTACGATGCCAGCAATACCATCTACGATACAATAGATATTACCAAGGCTGACAATAAGGTGCATATTGGTCATGCTGCCATTTGGGCGAAGATCAAGATACGCCGCGAAAGGGATTATATCCTTACTGACGTGATCATTAATGATGATATTGATGGCTAGTAGTAACTGAATGATATTTGAAACGCCCGCTCTGATGAGTGGGCGTTTTTGTTTTGTGGTGCACGGGATATTTTTTGCCTCTCGCTTAAACTTCTACCATGACAGAAGCAATATTTGCTGAAGCGTTTATAAGGGAGGGTAGTGTAGTATCCTAAAACGAATACGTCCCGATGTTCGGGTCAGAGACCCGTTAAATTGTGTCGTCACGAGAGCGCTGCGCTAACTCTCGCGACAGGGTGCCGCTTGCATTTATTAGGGCGAAGCGGAATATTTGCGGAAGACTTTTAGTGTTGTTTCGCAAGCGAGACGCTTGCATTTATTAGGACGAAGCGGACGCTTCGACCAGTACAGTGTCTCCTAAAACGAATAGTTCCTTATGTTCGGGTCAGAGGCCATAAGCGTTCTAAAAGTTGTTAATGTGCTTAGATAAGGGTAACCCCTGACGGGGCAATGCCCATTTTTTGTTGCGTTTTGCTACAAACCGGTAGTCCCTACGGGACATATCACGAGCTGATTTACTCTTTTCGAACACTCGTGGTCAGAGAAACAATTGGGCTTAACTCTCACGACAAAATAGTTTTATTGTTGTTTCGCAAGCGAGACGCTTGCTCCTGGTAGGACTAAGCGGATGCTTCGACCAGTGCAGGATCTAGGCTTAGTAGATTTGTTTCGCAAGCGAGACGCTTGCATTTATTAGGACGAAGCGGACGCTTCGACCGGTATAGTGTCTCCTAAAACGAATAGTTCCTTATGTTCGGGTCAGAGGCCATAAGCGTTCTAAAAGTTGTTATTGTGCTTTGATAAGGGTAGCCCCTGACGGGGCAATGACCATTTTTTGCTGCTTTATACTACAAACCGGTAGTCCCTACGGGACATATCACGAGCTGATTTACTCTTTTTAGAACACTCGTGGTCAGAGAAACAATTGGGCTTAACTCTCACGACAAAATAGTTTTATTGTTGTTTCGCAAGCGAGACGCTTGAACCAGGTAGGACGAAGCGGATGCTTCGACCAGTGCAGGATCTAGGCTTAGTAGATTTGTTTCGCAAGCGAGACGCTTGCATTTATTAGGACGAAGCGGACGCTTCGACCAGTACAGTGTCTCCTAAAACGAATAGTTCCTTATGTTCGGGTCAGAGGCCATAAGTGTTCGAAAAGTTGTTATTGTGCTTAGATAAGGGTAACCCCTGACGGGGCAATGACCATTTTTTGCTGCGTTTTGCTACAAACAGGTAGTCCCTACGGGACATATCACGAGCTGATTTACTCTTTTCGAACACTCGTGGTCAGAGAAACAATTGAGCTTAACTCTCACGACAAAATAGTTTTATTGTTGTTTCGCAAGCGAGACGCTTGAACCTGGTAGGACGAAGCGGATGCTTCGACCAGTGCAGGTGTTGTACTTACCTAAAACGAATACGTCCCGATGTTCGGGTCAGAGACCCGTTAAATTGTGTCGTCACGAGAGCGCCGCGCTAACTCTCGCGACAGAACAGAGACGCTTGCATGGGTAGGGACGAAGCGGACGCTTCGACTAGTAGTGAGGTGTTGATATTAGCGCGTCTCAAAGAGAATCGGTCCGTGTGAATGTCGCCCTTCGAGGACCTCAGGGTGACATTCGGTGTGCTGCTTAATATCTAAACAGCTAGTACGTCCCGATGTGCCGGTCGGAGACCGGCGACCGCAAGGGCGTAGTCGGGAGACTAACGCCCAGCATTAATTTTAAACAAAGAGCCTGTTCTTGCGAACAGGCTCTTATAGTATCTCTTTTTACTTTTAAGTTATTAGTTAAGCTTAGTATGCTCTTGCAAAGATCACACGCTGTGTAGATGGATTACCAGTAAGAATACACTTACCTTCTTCCTGCGTGTTATTCAACGGTATGCACCTGATGGTGGCTTTGGAGAGTTCCTTGATCTTGTCTTCGGTCACGCTGGTGCCATCCCAGTGTGCAGATATAAAGCCTGACTTTTCATCGAGGGTCTTGATGAACTCTTCCCATGTATCAACGGTATGCATGTTGTCCTCGCGGAATTTCAATGCTTTGTTGAACATGTTGCTTTGAATATCTGTCAACAGGTGCATGGTATGATCGGCCAAGGTGTCGAGCTGGATAGATGTCTTTTCCTTAGTATCGCGGCGGGCCACTTCTACCAGGTTGTTCTCTATGTCGCGGGCACCCAGTACTATACGCACAGGTACGCCTTTCAGTTCGTATTCAGCAAACTTCCATCCCGGACGAGTATTGTCATCGTTGTCGTACTTTACACGAACGTTCTGCTTGCGCAGGGTAGCTATAAGGTCGGCAGCTATGCCATCTATCTTTGCAGTTGTAGCAGCGTCTTTATTGTAAATAGGTACGATAACTACCTGCAGCGGTGCCAACTTTGGTGGCAATACCAGGCCTTCGTCATCGCTGTGCGCCATTACCAGTGCGCCGATAAGGCGGGTAGAAACGCCCCATGATGTAGCCCAAACGTAATCCTGCTTGTTTTCTTTGTCGCGGAACTGTACATCGAAAGCTTTAGCGAAGTTCTGACCCAGGAAGTGTGATGTGCCTGCCTGTAGTGCCTTGCCATCCTGCATCATAGCCTCGATGCAATAAGTATCTTCGGCACCTGCAAAACGCTCGTTGGCTGTCTTTACTCCCTTAATAACCGGCAATGCCATGTAGTCTTCAGCAAATGCTGCATATACATCCAGCATTTTTGTGGTCTCTTCTATAGCTTCCTGCTTTGTGGCATGGGCGGTATGGCCTTCCTGCCACAGAAACTCTGTAGTACGCAGGAACAGGCGCGTACGCATCTCCCAACGCACTACATTGGCCCACTGGTTGATGAGCAAAGGCAGGTCGCGGTAAGACTGGATCCAGTCTTTATAAGTATTCCAGATAATGGTCTCAGAAGTAGGGCGAACGATCAGTTCTTCTTCCAGCTTAGCATCAGGGTCAACAATAACACCACCACCATTAGGGTCGTTCTTTAACCGGTAGTGGGTAACTACGGCACACTCCTTAGCAAAGCCTTCTACGTGAGCGGCTTCCTTGCTTAAAAAGCTCTTGGGTATGAACAGAGGAAAGTAGGCGTTCTGGTGACCTGTGGCTTTAAATTGCCTGTCCAGTTCATCGCGCATGTGCTCCCAAAGAGCATACCCGTGCGGCTTGATGACCATACAACCTTTTACAGGTGAATAATCGGATAATCCGCCCTTCAGCACTATATCGTTATACCACTGGGAGTAATCTTCTTGTCTGGTTGTTAAAGTTTTTGACATAATAAACTTGGCACGCTTTTGGCGGTCTCTATTTTGGTAAAGTGTAGCAAAAGTAGTAATTTCAGTATAGCTTT
>CANBQQ010000085.1 GCA_947371715.1 Flavipsychrobacter stenotrophus | reverse complement strand
TTCTTTACATCAGCCAGGGCTATACGCTCCTGCAGCATAGTATCGCGGTGGCGGATGGTTACTGTACCATCTTCTTTTGTCTGGTGATCTATTGTTACGCAGAAAGGAGTACCCAGGGCATCCATACGGCGATAACGCTTACCTATGCTGTCTTTCTCTTCATAGAAGCATTTGAACTGTGTTTTGCAATCATTGATCAGATCCTTTGCCAGTTCAGGCAGTCCATCCTTTTTGGTCAATGGCAATACCGCCAGCTTTATTGGTGCCAGCATTGGCGGGAATTTCAATACCACGCGGCTATCCTGCTTTTCTTCAGAGCTCAGGTCTTCTTCTACATACGCCTCGCTCAGTATCATCATTACCGTACGGTCAAGACCTATAGAGGTTTCAATAACGTATGGTACATAATGCTGGTTGATCTCAGTATCAAAGTAGGTCAGCTTTTTTCCGCTGAACTGCTGATGTTGTTTCAGATCGAAGTCGGTACGGCTATGCACACCTTCTACTTCTTTAAAGCCCATAGGGAAATCATACTCTATATCGCAGGCCATGTCGGCATAATGCGCCAGCTTCACATGATCGTGAAACTTGTATTTATCTGCCCCTATACCCAGGCTCAGATGCCATTTCATGCGGGTTTCCTTCCAGTAGTCATACCATTCCTTCTGCGTGCCCGGCTTTACGAAAAACTGCATCTCCATCTGCTCAAATTCACGCATGCGGAAGATAAACCCACGTGCCACTATCTCATTTCTGAACGCTTTACCCGTTTGTGCAATACCGAAAGGTATTTTCATGCGGCCACTCTTTTGCACATTCAGGAAGTTAACGAATATACCTTGCGCTGTTTCAGGGCGCAGATAAACCACGTTTGCTTCATCTGCCACGGAGCCCATTTCTGTAGAGAACATCAGGTTGAACTGGCGAACGTCTGTCCAGTTACAGGTACCACTAATGGCGCAATTGATCTTCTTATCTTCTATTAATGTCTTTAGTCCTGCGAAATCATTGGCTTCCAGCAGCAATTCCATTTGCTTGATCACAGCAGCGCCAGCTTCAGCATCCAGTGTTTCTGCATAGCCTTCTATCAGGTGGTCAACTCGGTAACGCTTCTGGCTGTCTTTATTATCTATCATCGGGTCGCTGAAATTATCAACGTGCCCGCTGGCCTTCCACACGGTTGGGTGCATGAATATAGCGGCGTCAATACCTACTATGTTATCCTGCATCTGTGTCATGCTTCTCCACCAGTAATCGCGGATATTCTTCTTCAGCTCAGCACCATACTGACCATAGTCATATACAGCACTCAGTCCATCATATATTTCACTCGATTGAAAAACAAAGCCATATTCCTTGCAGTGGCCTATAATGGCCTGCAACTTATTCTCATTTGCCATAGTGGCGCAAAAATATAAACATTGGCGGCAATTGCCTAATGGCAGAATATTAAAGAAGAATAAAAGTGGATATTACATTCTACCCAGGTAGCCCAGCAGCGTTTCTGCCCTCGCATCTAATGAATGTTCGGCTAATGCACGGCGATGGCCGGCCATCCGTATCTTATCGCGCAATTCATCGTTCTGCAGGTAGTACTTTATTTTGGTTACCATCTCTTCCGGCCCATCAAAAAAGCCCGATTCGGTGTCTTCTTCAAAGCATGCCAGCGACTCTTCATTGCGTTCATGCAGCATAAAACCACCAGCACCCGGTATATGGAAGGTGCGCGACGTGATCAGATCGCCTGAAGATGAACCCACTCTTTGTTCTGAAAGAATCCCCAGGTTTATTTTTGAGCATTGAATGGCCATAGCATAAAGATCGCCCAGCACCTCATTGCCCTGTATGCTGTCATTTAATATAGCCGAGGTCGATTTGAACCATTGTGAACCCCATATCTTCAGGTCGATACCGGGAATTTGTTCTTTTATATAACTAAGCCATTTTTCTTTCTTGGGAGACCATGTACCAATGAACGAGGCATCATTGCCATAAACCTGTCGTTCTTTTTGTGTTACCGGTATGATACGGTGTATCTCGGGATCATAACCATGCGGTATAACCTGCATATTTTTTACGCCATACTTTTCACCCATATCTTTCATGCCAAATGTTTTGGTCGTAAAGATCTGCTCGTAATGAGGAATGCACTGAGGGATATACGGGCCGTGGGCAGTAGTACTCACGTCGGGGAAGAAGAGCACCAATTTACAGTTTCGCTCTTTTGCATATAAAAGAGAATCCGGCGTAACAAAAGTTCCCTTATAGACGAGTAATACCTCTGGCGCAAAGAGGTCTATTTTTTTCTTAATATTCGCATTAAACTCTGCAACCTGCCTGGTGCGCACCAGGCGTTCCATTATTTTGGTCACCTTATTCTTGCTTTGCAGGCTGATGAAATAAAACTCATCAACTACTTCTATCATGCAACCTTTCCGGCTAAGTGCCTTGAACAAACCGCCGGCGTTACTTCCCCGCCAGAGCGGGCCTACGCAAAGTAGTCGCATATATTTTCTTTATTATATAAAATATGATATAAAACGATAGAACTGTAATGGCTATTTGAAGATCCCCACTTACTCCGGCTATACTATTATAAAGTAGATACCCACCCCAAATGGCGCCCGTTAAGTTGTAATCCGACAGATAAAATTGAGACGAATTCCATAAGATCACAATAAAGCCACCAAATAAGAAACAACCAATTAACAATCCCAGCCAGCCAAAATCCAGATAAAGTTCTCCGGGTATGGTCATATTTATAGAATTGTTGGCCTTGGTGTCTCCTTCTTTTATAAATGCGGTACCCGTTTCTATCGCAAACCATTGCCCTATTGCTATCTGAGGCTTATCCGGCCAAAGAAATCGGGGAATCAGAGCTGCAACAAGGGGTTGAGACGCGGCCCCGCCATAAAAGCCATTGGTGTTAACCAACTTGAGTACGGCGGAAATTTGCCCTATTGTTGATGCTCTGTCAAACATGCCTCCCTTATCTACTGATGTCGCATATATATCCAACGATTCTTCATCTGCTTCGTCGTCCGAATTGAAATAGATATTCTGGATCCCCGTCGCAAAATTGGACCTGTAGGCCCCCAACTGTGAAAATATATTTACAAACAGAACTAAAAGCAATATAAGGGGCAGTATTCTGTAGCTTAGTGCATACTTTATAGATTTTTTCCCGGCAAAATAGCCAATAGAAAATACAACGCTTGGTATTACAATTTCAAAACGTAGATAGGAGTGAAAAACAGCATTATACGTTTGTATCAATAACAGTATAAAAGCATAGTTCCGATACTTTTTGTCTCCCTTTGCCCCCCAAAGCTTAGCAAAAAACAATACTCCAACACTTGCTAATAGGCCGATCACCTTTGATATATTACCCAAAAATGATATCCATTGAAAGATACTCTGTGAGAATACAAGTAAAGTAAGCATTGTATAAAAAACGGCATTTATCTGGCTTTCCTTAATATCTATTGCCACACTTGGAAGTCCTCTTTTCTCGAAAAACAAGTAACCCATAAAGAAAATAGAACAACCTGCACACCATATTGTCACTGCTTCGGGAATATATTCCGGCACAGTAAAAACGTACATGATATCAAAATTATTTTCCAGACGGTCAATCAGAGATATATTGCCTATGTTATTAGTGATAGATAGAGTCAATGCAATAACATATGGAGCAATATAAGTACTACCATCCTTGATCCTCGCGTATATTGCTAATACAGCCTGTAATATGGCTATCATTAAAATAGTTGACGGGGGGAATGAACTGCCCAATGCGATGTATATAAATAAGAAAAATAGGTGCAATATCATCCGTGCAAAAAAGGCTGTTTTGGAAAAGCAAAGATATAGGAATAATTGATGCCTGAAAGTCTATGGCAATATTAAATGGCCATAAACAGTAAAAGAGCATTCTCTGTTTAGAGAATGCTCTTTTACTGCAATGTTGCTTACTTGCATGGTCTTACATGTCGGAAAGGAGAATATCTAATGGGGTTCCGCTATCGTTTACCTTCAATTATTTACTGCGCTATAAATTCATTCAACTCCGTTTTGCTGGCGTCGAACGAGAATACATTGGCAACTTTAAAATAGTTACCCTTGTCGGTAGTTTTTGAATAAGCAAATTTCGCAAAATCAAGTTTTGAAGCCTCGTAAGAGAACATTTTGCAAATAGCTATTACCTGGTCTGTAGTCACACAGTTGGCAGACAAGATGCTCTTGGCGGTAGACAACTTGGTATCTTCAAAAGAAGCATTGCCAATAGTTTTCTTAGCATCACCGAAACTGTTCATATCCATTGGGTAGGCGCAACCAGAGCGTGCAGGAGGAGGTGGTGGTGCATCATTGTATGTTCCGCCAGAAGTTGTGGTAGTGCGCGTAGTTGTAGTGGTTACAGATGAGTTCTGGTTGTAAGATGTGCTCATGCCGTCATTCAGATTTACATTCATATTCAATCCGCCGCCATTTACGCCATCGCCTACATTTACACTCATATTCAATCCGCCGCCGTTAACGTTAACCGATGCACCTGTAGGATTAGTTGTAGTTGTTGTGTATGTGGTTTGTGTCACAGAATTTACATTGGCTACGGTAGCCGATGGTGCCTGGCCAAAGTGAACACAATACATATCGGCAGGAGGGGTGTAAGCTACAGGAACAGGCGTAGCGCTGAAATAGCGAAGTTTCAGTTCACCATCTTTTGTTCTCTTAATTTTATAGGTTACATCTGCCCAATCGCTGGTAGCAGGGTCTTTCACCGGAATGTTCTTGGATATTTCCGGCTTGCTCTTGTCTTCGAAGAGAATTTTTGCGGAGTAATATTCATTGGGCAGCATATCTACGCGTACATTAGTTTGTGCTGCAGCATTTTGCTTTACACCATTCAGTACCAGGAAAAAGCGATCGCCATCTTCAGAGAAAATGGTAATACAACCCTGTGCAAATGATACTATCGGTACTATGGCGACCAGTAAGCTAAATAGTAGTTTCTTTTTCATAAAACTTTTGATTTGTGTGTGCAAGATTAATAAATTTTGTGTAACGTGAGCAATTTTTCTGTCATAAAACAACAAGCGTGCCAAAATATAAAGCGTTGTCGGGCAATCGATCACATGTCTAAACTGATGTATTTAACACTGCCTGTGCCGGTGTGCTAATAAATACAGCGTCACACTTTGTATATTGCAGCATATTTTTAGTTATGAAATTAAATAGTCCAATTATAGGCTTTTTGATAGGGCTTATCGGTCCTTTCATCGGTTTGCTGATCATGAAATATATTTGGTTCAGGCACGATGAAATGGGCGATTACATAAACAGGTTGATCACCAGTAAAGACATTACCTTCAAAGTATGTTCGCTAAGCCTGCTGGTAAACCTGGCCCCGTTCATATTTATGAACAGTAAACGTTACGACCATGGGGCAAGAGGGGTATTTATAGCCACCATGCTCTATGTAGTATTTATTGTACTGGTAAGATATGTGTGGTAACCTATGCGCTACTACCTTATAGCCGGAGAGGCCAGCGGAGACCTGCATGGAAGTAACCTGATAAAGGCGCTACATAAACAAGACACCAACGCAGATATACGCTGCTGGGGTGGCGACAGCATGGAAGCCGCCGGTGCCACATTGGTGAAGCACTATAGAGAGCTGGCTTTTATGGGCTTTGTGGAAGTGATCATGCACCTGCCCACAATATTAAAGAATATAGATACCTGTAAACAAGATATACTTGCTTATAACCCCGATGTGCTGGTGCTCATAGACTATCCCGGCTTTAATATGCGCATTGCCGAATGGGCTAAAAAGCTGGGCATAAAAGTGGTCTACTACATATCGCCGCAGGTGTGGGCATGGAAGGAAAAGAGAGTGATAAAGCTGAAGAGAGATGTAGATAAGATGCTGGTCATACTTCCGTTTGAAGAAGACTTTTATAAAAAATGGAACTATAAGGTTACCTACGTAGGCCACCCCCTTATTGAGGTGGTAACCGATGAAAAGAGCAAACCTGTTTCCCAACCTCTGTCAGAAAAACCCATAATTGCATTGCTGCCGGGCAGCCGCAGCCAGGAGATAAAGGCCAAGCTGCCGGTTATGTTGCAAATGATTCCGCACTTTCCGCAATATGAATTTATCATAGCGCAGGCTTCTGCCCAGCCCGATAGCTTGTATGCAGAGATAATGGGAGAAAAGAAAGTAAAAATGGTAAAGGCCGACACCTACAACCTGCTGAGGCAAAGTGCAGCCGCACTGGTAACAAGTGGTACTGCTACACTGGAGACTGCCCTGTTCGGCGTGCCTGAAGTAGTCTGCTACAAGGGCAATGCCATATCCTTCTGGTTGGCAAAGAAGCTGGTAAGCATTAAATACATTTCGCTGGTAAACCTCATAATGGATAAACCTGTGATAAAAGAACTGATACAGGAAGACCTTAATGAAACATCACTGAAATCAGCACTGGACGAGTTGCTCTATGATGACACCTATAAAAGCGAATTGCAAAAAGACTATGCCGAACTGTGGCATAAATTGGGCAATACACACGCTTCTACAAAGGCCGCTGAAGAAATAATAAAACTGGTCACCAACCGTTGAGTACAGAATTGCTACCATTATAATTTTATGACCTGAATAAAAAAGTTCACGCCATGCTTTACCTTTGCGCAGACGGTAAAAGCTATTATTATATAGTAAGTTAGAATATTTCAATTAGTACCTATGTTTAAATTTAAGTATCTTCTATATACAGCTGTCGTTGCGATTTCATGTCTTTTAATATTGTATACGCTCAATATGTTCCCTGTACCGGGTACAGATTCAAGAGTATTTATTCCCCCGGCATTATTACTTTCTAAAGGAATGGGCTTTATGAACCCCCTTTACGATGTATCTAAAATAGAGGGAATACACGAGGCAGGTGTGAGTGTATTTCAATACAATTATTATGCTCCTTTTTTCTCTATGTTTACCGGCTTTATCAGCAAGGTACACCCCGGCTACATTACCATATTTTGTGTATGCGCAATTTTTAGCATAACCAATCTGGTCTTGTATTCTAAAGTGATCGCTGGTGCATTAAAAGAACAAACACCTCTGCCGGTAAAAATATTCATCCTCCTGTCACTTACCTACGCAGCTAATTTTGTATTACCTACCGTAGGGCGGCCCGAGGCTATCAGTACATTATTGATCTTTTCCCTGCATCTGATCTATAAAAGGAGAAATGAGATGACCAGCGCCATCTACAACACATTGATCTGCTGTCTGTTCGCCATTCTGCTTGCTACACAAATAATGGGCTTCTATTTCTGTTTCCTGTTCTATATAATATATGAAGTACTGAACTCAGAAAATATAACAAAAACTATATGGATCAATGTAGCTAGGTTTGCCGCTATCATGCTCTTATTTGTGCTGGTAATGTCTCTGTCTCCAAATGGGTTTATCAACACTGTCAAGGGTATTAAAGCGCACGGGGTATGGGCACTGACAAGAACTGGACGCAGCTTATCACTTTTCTTTTATTTCTGGATGTTTGCGCCACTTAGCTTTGGCTTCCTTATTGTGTTTATTCTTTGTGCAGTCATTTATGTCAGGTCTTTGCTTGCACGCATAAAACAACTGGACAAGATACATGTAGCACTCATAGCAATTTTACATGTGTTTCTCATATTTGGCATACCCAAGTTCATTTTGTACGCTTCTCCTACAGTATATAATGCTACCCAGTTTATATTCCCTATGCTCGCATACCTGGTTCTGGCGGTATTATCTGCACAAAAAGGAAGCTTTAAAACTCCGGTACTGGCATTGGGAGGCCTCACATACTTTGCAGGGCTATTCATATTTATCAGGTGGATATTTTTGTTTGCCGAATACAAAAACAGCGGCAAAGACTATGAGCATGCAAGAGTAATTGCCAGCCGGTACTTAAATAAGGGAGAACGCATAAATGCTACCGCCGCCTTGTGGCCCATCTTTGACAACCCTAACGATTTAATTATTGTTGACAGAACGCGCGTAGTGTCGAAAGGAGATATATTGTTCATTCAAACGATCAACTTTACCGATGCTGAAGTGAATAGATATCTAAGTAAATGCACCATCCTTTACGATTGGCGCACAGAACACCGCGCCAACTTTTTAGGATTAAAACTTTCTAACGGCACGCACTCCTTTAGTTTTGTAGTAGGCAGAGTTAATTGATGGTTTGGGGGATTGATACCTTGGAAAAACAAAAAATCACCCGAAGGTGATTTAAAGCTTGTGGAGAATACCGGATTCGAACCGGTTACCTCTTGCATGCCATGCAAGCGCTCTACCAAGTGAGCTAATTCCCCGATGGGCTGCAAATATAATTATATCCCTGAATAATCCCCTAACTTTATTTCAAAATCGAAGATCATGAAAAACGGCGTTTGGAACCAAATTCTCACCTATTTCTATATCCGGAAAAGAGATCCTTCCGATCCGAAAAATATCAGTATCAGCATGATGCATGGCATGAACCGCATTTCCCTATTCATGTTTCTCGTTGCCATCATAGTTATGCTGGTTCGTTTATTCCGACATTGATCGTTACATGTACAGACTATTCGGCGTAGTATTACTGAATACATCGTAGCCTGAGACAATTTTATTATTGCCGAATAACGCAATCAAAAAACATATCCACAGAAAAAAACACATCTCAAACCCTTACCCACAAAGCGTTTCAGCCGATTTTTTCGCAAATTTTGTGAATATCTTTATTTTATAAATTCATTTCCCTATATTAATTTACACCCGATTTATGATCCGTCTTCCTACGCTCAGGTTTACACTGAGTTCACCGAAGTGAAGGATGGCAAGATCTTTGACATATGAACCTTATCACCTCAACCGTGTCATTGCGAGGCACGAAGCAATCTCACGTAAGGACGTACTCGTTTTGGACCATTCTACACCCGTGCAGTACCTTGTGCCTCCAGAGTTAACTTAGCGCTCTCATTACTGCCACTTTCCACAAAAAAAGTGGCAGCATGTGGCAAGAAGTGGCAGAAAGTGGCAGAAAGTAGCAGTTTGTTAAAATCCGCTGAAAACTAAACCCAGAAAGCACTTCAAACAAAACGCCAACAGCGAAACTGCCACTTTTACGAAAAACTGCCACTTTTTAAACGCTTAATTCTATTTAAGTTCCTGGAGACTCTGTCGCGAGAGTTAGCGTAGCGCTCTCGTGACGAATTGAATTGACGGGTCTCTGACCAAAAGTATTAGAAATGAGTACAATAGCACGGAAAATGTCACTACTAACCCAACTTTGGTAGAGACGCATAATTGCGTCTCCACAGCCGCTGGGCAGAACTAACCTTAACTCATGCGTCTCTGTCGCGAGAGTTAGCGTAGCGCTCTCGTGACGAAGTGATTTGACGGGTCTCTGACCCGACGCATCG
>CANBQQ010000084.1 GCA_947371715.1 Flavipsychrobacter stenotrophus | reverse complement strand
TATACCGCCCACCCCATCCAAAAAGGGATCTGCATAGGATTCATAGCACTCATAGCCGCACCCAACAAAAATTTACTACTGCTGTTATCAATAAAAACATGTCTTCCATCTGTGCAACGTGCAGCCCTAAAACTACCAACTGCAAGAATAAGCAGCACCAAAATTGTAGCCCCGCGGAAGTAATAAAACAATTGTTGGTTGCCCGAAAGCACATTGACAATACTCAGTGTTATTCTAAGGTAAAGTACTTCAATGAGCGTAACACCAAATGCAAACAACAATGCGTTCCTAAGGGTGTCTTTTGCTGCTACCTGCATGGCACACACATTTAGGTTACCCAGTGGTAATGAACCCGAGAGGCTGATCAACAACCCAGCACCTAAATATTGAAAAATGTGAAACGCCATAAGAACTGAAAGCCTTTTAAATTATTACCATACCCTGGCAGATAACGAAGCATCTATCTGCTTGAACGCATTGATATCGCTGCGCAATGCCGACAATTTTATATACTTGACCCCCCTCCTGTTATTCTCCTTACTTATACTATATAACAGATCCCAATGCCAGATGATCTCTTTCCATGCAAAAAACAAAGAATGCTCAGGGTCATAAATATGTGTGGGCTCACTACCACTCCCGTTCACTTCAATTATTGAAATGTTCTCTCCCCGTTCCAAAGCTTCCCAACTAAGAAAACGAACATCAAGCCTCCCATAGTAAAACTGCGGAATCTGGGAACATATCAGATCTATGGATTCATTCAGTTTGTCTGTTGCTCTGTGGGTATGATCAGTAAATTTAGAACCGCGACTATGATTACCATATGGCACCAATATAAGTGACTCACCAACGGGCAATACGCTTTGCATTTGCTCGCCTTGCTGTGCAGCAATATGACTTAACTGCAGCAAGTAACGTGGATTAGCTCTCACGAGTTGCTCCAGTGTTGATACACCATCTCCCGCAACGGTGACCGGCTCTTTATTGACTATGCCCGAAATAAATCCCTTTGAAGCACCGGGTGGCTTACAATAAAATATACCTACTTCGTTTTCGTAACTGACAAACTCCTGTATCAGGAATGCAAACGGCATATAGGTGATGTAGTGCTCCAATTCTGCAACGTTATTCACCCTTTTTACTGCCAGCCCCCGCTCTCCGATATCGGGCTTTGCAATAAGCGGAAAGGTGAGTGATTTTTCCTCAATACCTCGAATAACAATAAGTAACGGAGTACCGGCTTCAAAGTAAAGTGTACCGGGATAGTATTGCGGGGGAATTAGATCGTAAACATCCTTCTTACTCTCCATAATAAATCCTCCATTCTTAATAAGGGGGTTTGCAGCTGTAAGAAACATGAAAGACCTTGCCTTAAGAGCCAGCCACGCGTAGTAAGGGTATATTGGTGCATATACAATAGTACTATTCCAGTATTCCCAATTAAACAACCTTATGAAAAACGGCGTGTTGAAGTATCTTTTCATACGCTGATCATATTACTGGCAATAAACCATTCATTAACGGAAAGAAGCCCACCATGCAGGTCTTTATAGCGCATAACGGCTTTATCCTGTGTTATCTCAATGCCGGTGATACTTACTGTGTGTAAGACACCATCTCTACTCATTCGCAGGCTATTACGTTCGTCTCCGTCTCCCGCAAACTCATGAAATGAAATAACCTGATCGGCAGTAATGAACTGTTTTTTATTCAGCCATTTTTCAAACCATTGCTTTCTCTTCATTCGTACCGGCTCGTCATAAAGAGTTACCGACGACCATATCCTCGGAACGTCAACCGGCAATGGAGTGACATATTTCTCAGCTCCATCCCAACGGCATTCAAACAACTGATCATGCTGTAGAATGACCAGGGTAAATGATTCAATGGAACTCAGATCAATAGACTGGAAAATGTTGACAGGGTAGGCGCTATCGAAAATATCAAGAAATATCAATCCCCTGCTTTTTCTATATGCCGGCAGTGGCACATGTGCCTTAAATCCTCCGTTCAGCAACACCATCACATTGCCGTTGTTGTGCATCGCTATCCAGGTACCACCGGCCTTACCATCGCGGGGATACAGGATCTTGCCGCTTCTAAATTCTACAGCTTCGGGTAACTCCGCCACTTCACGCGATGTCCTTTCATCTCTGCTAGATGTGATCAATATCCGGTCACTAAGCGGAAGGAAAGTTACTGTACACATGTTTTTCTAAATTGAATGGTAGATGGAGCTACTCCGAATTTTTCTGAAACAGCTATGTTCGTCAGCTCAGCTATGCCCACCCTTATTAGTGCCATATGATGAATGGTATGCTCCAGATTATATACTAATTCACGCAGAAAATTACTTTCAACATCCATGCTCTCAGTATCACTACCAAATGAAGATTGCAACAGAATGCGCCTGTTTTCAATACCAATAGAAAGCGGAATTTCGTGAAGAAAACAAATAGCAACACGCCTGTCTGTCTCTATAGTGTAATCACGTTTTCTCTTATCGTAATTTACCACACCTGTATCGTACCCCTCAACGAGACACTGAAAGAGTTCGATGATATGCCGCACATGCTGACCAATTGTAGCACCAAAAAGATGTGAACTCTTAGTAACATACTCCTGATCGGTCATCTGATCGATGGCCTCTTCCAACTCTGCAAATACAGACTCTATTGTATGCTGTAGTGTCATGTCTTAAGTATTTTGTACAATAGTTTGAGTAAATTATTTTGTGCCAATTTTTTGCCAGTTCGCATCGGCTTTAGGCTTCAGCGTAGTCTCGCTCTTGTTCCATGTCTTCAGTGTGTTATTGAAGTACTTGTTATAAAAAAGATAGAGTTTTCCACCAATGATCTTGTAGGTTTCAGGATCTACTTCTACCTTTTCTCCTGTGCTTCCCATTGCAAATGCGCACCATCCACCATATTGAGGTTGATAAGCCGCAGGATTTTGTTTGAACTTATTAAGGTCGGCAACGTTGGCAAATCTGTAAGTAACGCCATCTTGCACCAGACTGAAGTTTGCAGCACCTTTTTCCGGCTTGCCGTTAAAGTAACTAACAGGGTCATAACCCTCAAGAGCAAGCCCTTTGCTAAGATTGTAATTCTTCTGCCTTATAGCGGCCTGTTGTCCGAAAGACGAGATAGATAATATTGTCAGCAAAAGGACAGATAGAAATGATCGTTTCATATAGTAGTCTGATTAACGGTACAAAATTTCAAATAAGTAAGCGGTTCATTTGTCGGGGAGGTGACAATTGGAACATTTTAACAATTCCCTTTTCAGATGTGTATACCTGATGGTAATGACCCAGGCCCCTGTAAGTCCGTCGGGGCGATAATCTCTTACAATAAAGGGTGTGCCTGCCAGCAGATCGATCTTTGTCTTGCTGAAAGAGTAAGATAGCGACCCGGCAAGATTGAGCGTAATTCCTTCACTACCTTTTAATGAAATGTCAGTTCCATCTTGTAGCGAAATTTTATCTTCGCCCAGGTGGTAGATGAGCAATGGGCCGGCGGCTAACCGCCATTTCCTCCATTTCCAATTGGCCTCGGCTCTTAATAGGAGATCGCCTTTACGATGTAAGTGACGCGATGCAAAATAGTCGGCATCATTACTTACTACCGGGTAGATGGCTGATGGTAGGTACCCATTGTTGTTGTATTGTAATAGCGGCTGTTGATAACCAACAGCAAAACTAAGATGGCTTCCATAGAGCGCGCTTACACCGGCTATAAGATCTGTAGTGCCAAGGCTTGCCTGGTAAGGCATTGGCAAAGGCTGTCCTTTATCACCTGCGTTTGCGTCACCCAATCCAATTCTTCCACCAAATGTGCCTAGCAACTGCCACCTGGTTGCTGAATGGTAAAGAGGTCTTGTGTAAGTAACTGTAAGATCGCCAATTCCGGTATGTGCTCCTAACATTCCTTTAGCAATATTGATCGGCAGTTTAGCATCCAGTGTGCCTTGCTTACCAATACCCACAGAACCTTCCAACTGGGGAATAATGATAGTCGTTGCCTTTTCTCCGGCACCGGCAGTTAAGGATAATCCCCACGTCTGCTTTCTCTGTGTGGAATCCGATAATGCGCCACCACCCTTCATTGCACCTGCAGTGCAGAAGCCTGCATCTGAACAACCTTGTGCATGAACGAATTGTTGCGACGACACCAAAAGCACCAAAAGGAAAATAGATGTTCTCATGATTGACATTTGCAGCAAACCTAACTATCAAATCCGGCTACAATTGTCATTTAAACGACTAATGCATACCGGAGTATGCATTAGTCATTTAAATCGCATAAAAAATATTCTAGCTAACCAACCCGAGAACAGCGCTAGTAGCAGATCTTGTCCTTTCGAGCAGAGCCGCATCAGCTACCAATGAACTGCCATAAGAGGGAATCATGGTTTTCAATTTCGCCATCCATTCAGTTGAACTCATTTTCTCTTTAAAGCATGTTTCTAATAGTCCCAGCATAATAGATACTGATGTAGATGCTCCGGGAGATGCCCCTAGTAATGCCGCGATGCTACCATCTGCTGCACAAACCACCTCAGTGCCGAATTCCAGCACACCACCCTCTCCTTCGTCTTTCTTTATTACCTGCACACGCTGGCCCGCTATCTTCAATTCCCAGTCTTCATCTCTAGCATCGGGGAAATACTCGCGTAGTTCGTTCATCCTGTCTTCCTGCGATTGTATAACTTGGCTGATCAGGTATTTTGTCAGGGGAATGTTGTGTAGACCTGCTTCTATCATTGGTATTATATTATCCGCCTTTATAGAAGTGACCAAATCAAGATAAGACCCTTCCTTCAGGAATTTGGTGGAAAACCCTGCATACGGACCAAATAATAACTCCCGCTTACCATCTATGACACGTGTATCCAAGTGCGGAACCGACATAGGCGGCGTACCCACTGATGCCTTACCATACACTTTAGCATGATGCTGTTCAATGATAGCATCGTTTGTGCACTTCAGCCATTGCCCGCTTACCGGAAAACCGCCATAGCCCTTACTTTCAGGTATGTGAGATTTCTCAAGCAAGGGTAATGACCCACCTCCTGCGCCTATGAATACAAACTTAGCTTTGATCTTTTTATGCGTATCAGTAATATCATCTTTTACATGCACCAGCCAGTGGCCTGCCTCATCTTTGTCCAGGTGCCTCACTTCATGCCGCAGGTGCAATGCTACATTATCCTGCAAACATAGGTACTGAAACAGCCCTCTTGTGAGCGCGCCAAAATTCATGTCGGCACCAATATCAATTTTAGTAGCTGCAACTTTTTGTTGAACATCCCTGTGCTGCATTACCAATGGTATCCACTGTGCAATCTGGGCGTGATCATCTGAAAACTGCATCTCTTTATAAAAATGATGCTGCTTCATGGCCTCAAAACGTTTGCGAAGGAATGCAGTGTTTTCGTCACCCCATACAAAGCTCATATGCGGTACACTATGTATAAATTCATCCGCGCTCTTCAGGCACTTTTCGCCAAGCAAATAAGCCCAGAATTGCTTCGATATCTCAAACGACTCGGTGATATGCAACGCTTTAGAGATATCTATAGTCCCATCACTTTTTTCCGGGGTATAATTCAACTCGCATAGTGCTGAGTGACCTGTACCTGCGTTGTTCCAGACATCAGAACTTTCTGCGGCAACCATATCCAGCCGCTCAAATATTTGAATACGCAGAGCAGGATCAAGCTCCTTCAGCAATACACCAAGTGTAGCGCTCATTATGCCAGCACCAATTAATACAACATCTGCTTCGCCTGTAACCGGATGGTCAAATAACATAGATCAAGTTTTATGCACTAAAATTATCTTAAAAACTGTTCCCACAGCCACGGCCTGGAGTCTGATACCCATAAAATAAATTACTACCTTCATGGCCTGATGAAAGACGGCATTATTCCCATACTTCTATTGATCTCCGTTATCGTTGCAACAGTAATGTTCAGCAACAAAATAAACGGGAAAACAGACGACGTAGACAAAATGGAAAAGGCATTGGCCGGCTCTCACAACTTCATTGCGCCGGGCAGCAATATTTCGTTTCAGAATATCCCTAATAAAAATGAACTGCACTTCTGGGCAAGGCTGGTACTAGCGCCCAGCTACCTCACCAATAAAGCCGACCGGTTTGATACTGTACTTACCGTTTGCGATATAGAGAAATGCGATAGTATAAAGACGTTACTAAAAACAAACAACAGAAATACCCTGTGGCAAAACAACGATGATCAATATTGTTACTTTTTAACCACAAGCCACTAACGTAAATGGAACTAAGTAACAGATATATATTGTTCGTATTGGCGTCATTGGGTGCAATAAGCTGCATATACTTTCTATGCCTGCTGGCAGTTTTGCCTATTGCTGTACCCGCTGTTGTGAGCGCAGCTGCCTGTTACTTTTTGTACAGATGGATGGTGCCTGACAATAGCCCCGATATCTACGTTAAAAAAAGAACCAGCTGGCTGGCACTCAGCATCTTCACCGTCGGCCTGGCTATGATAGCGCAGAACGCCATTAATGCCGCTGAAAAGCATGGTGGATGGGATGCCTGGGCTATATGGAACCTGCACAGCCATTTTGTTCAATCTCCCGCGCACTGGAAAGTAATGTTCCGAAATGTAGAGAACGACCATCCCGATTATCCCTTGTTTCTACCTTCGTTGAATGCATTCTGGGGAAGGCTTACGATTGATAAGTTTAGCCTGGTGATCCCTTTTATCATTAGCATAATCGTTACGGTTGCTGCGCCTGCACTTGTATTCGTAGAGTTTATGAAACGAAATTTGCTCATTGCTTCGCTTGCGCTTTTTCTGTTCGCGTATAATGCGTTCTACATCTCCTGCGGCACGTCGCAATATGCTGATCCATGGCTGGGCATCTTCTTCCTTGCATCTATGGTGTGCATGGATCATGTAAAAGAGAACAAGAAGTATATTGCTTTTTCTGCCGCATTCCTCGGGTACTGCATCTGGACAAAAAATGAGGGCGCCATACTGGCTGTTATATTCATGATGTTCTACGCCAACAGGTTCTTTGCCAGGCAATATATTAAGCTCACATTTGCCGGCATAGCCTTGCCAATAGCCTGTTTCATTATATTCAAATCTATTGTGCCCAATAGTAACGACCTGGTATCAGGACTCAACGAACATACCTTTAGTCAGATCTTTGAGAAGGAACGTTATGTGATCATCTATGAGAACTTCTTCCGCAATCTTAAGGAGCATTACCCCTATTTCAAGGGCATATTTATTACCTATATGCTGCTTTGTTTCTTGCGCCGTAAGTGGCCGGATAAACAAATGGCAGTAGTGATAACCTGCCTTATCACCTATAATGCCATATACCTGCTTACCAAATATTCGGTAGAGTGGCACGTCATTACTTCTCAAGACAGGCTGATGGTGCAGTTGATGCCGGCCATGGTCTATGCGTTCGCATTAAAGTTTGCGGGAGCTGGCGGGCAGCAAAGGAATCAATTTAGTTTTAAGGTAGTGTAAGTATGGTTTGTGCGAGAGCTTTGACAACTTTTTAGAAAGTTGTCAAAGCTGTGCTTATGTTCTTTAGCACACGTGCAGCGGATTATCGTAATTGTCGCTCTGGTCTTCGTCTACCGAACTATCTATACACTTAAAGTCCTTTTCCAACAGCAGAAACAACTGCTTGCCTTCACCGATATCCATGTGGTGACTATATCCTACTTTTTCTGTAGACACCCATTCCGCGACCATATCTACAGGAACGAACATGGACATGGTGTTGCCCTCGAATCCGGCCGATAACAAGGCGATATCTTGTTTGCTTTGCAGTGCATATCTGAATACAACGTTGCCGCCAAACTCTGTCAGCTCTTCCAGATAACCTTCCCTGCCCAATGTATCTACCTCTGTACGGCTCAATCTTATGCGGATAGAATTGCCTTTAATACGGATCTTCATTACTACAAAATTAAGAAACGATTCTTTGTGCGCCTGAATAAATATTGAATCTTTCGCCCCTCAGGAACCCTATGAGTGTGATGTTCCATTCCTCAGCCATCTGTACCGCCAGGCTTGAAGGCGCGCCGACAGCAGCTATCATTTTAACACCGGCCATGGCGGCCTTCTGCACCAGTTCAAAACTGGCTCGGCCACTCAATAGTAATATATGATTAGATAGGGGTAGCGCACCTGCATTTAGTGACGCGCCTATAAGCTTGTCGAGTGCATTGTGTCTGCCCACATCTTCACGTAGGTTCAACAGATGGCCCTGAGCAGTGAATAGGGCGCAGGCATGTAATCCCCCGGTTTGCTCAAAAACAGCTTGTTGCTCGCGTAGTATGCCCGGCAGAGAAATGATGCGCTCAGCAGTACATTGCAAATCATCATAAGGATAATCTCCGGGCAAATCACAATAGGTCTTTACCGCATCAATAGAGGCCTTTCCGCACACCCCACAACTAGATGTTGTGTAAAAATTTCTATCAAGCTTATTTAGCGTGGGTACAATATGTTCTTTCAGCAAAACAGTAACTGAATTTTCTTTACTCACTACTGTAGAAGAGACATCATCAGGGGAAGTAATAATGCCCTCAGTAAACAAAAAACCCATTGCTAACTCCTCATCATTGCCAGGCGTACGCATGGTTACGGAGATATTTTTCTCCGCTCGCTTCCAGTCGAGTAAAAATGCCAATCTTATCTCCAGCGGCTCTTCTACAGCCAATATATCATTAGCGCCAGACGCACTGCCAGCGGTAACCTTAATAATATTTGTAGACGATGTAGATTGCATCAGCTGGTTATCAATTGTAAAGCAAATTACGAAACAATTATGGCACTGAATTAAACAACAACGCCCGCTTCTAAGAAACGGGCGCTAATATTTATTTGCAGCAGGGAAATTATTTTTCCTTGTTACCAAACTTCAGTTTGTAATCATTAATGCTGTGCATCAATATCTTCTTTGCAAGGCGGGCATTCTGGAAATCTTCGATCTTAACCACCTTATTTTCCAGGCGCTTGTACTCTTCAAAGAAGTGACGCAGCTCATCCATAAAGTATGGTGGCAGTTCGCTGATATCATTGATGTGTGCAACGCTCATATCATTGGCGCAAACAGCTATCAGTTTATCATCAGCTTCGCCCTGGTCAAACATGCGCATAACTCCTATGATCTTCGCCTCAACAATACACATTGGCTGCATATCAATCTGCGACAATACCAATATATCTAACGGGTCATTATCATCGCAATAGGTCTGTGGAACAAAACCATAGTTGGCCGGATAGTAAACGGAAGAGTACAATACCCTATCCAGTTTCAACATACCGGTTTCTTTATCTAATTCGTACTTAGCCCGTGAATTACGCGGGATCTCAATTACTGCAGTTACTACATCAGGTACATTACTTCCGTAGCTGACAGAATGCCATGGGTTAAAATTGCTCATCTTTTCAAT
>CANBQQ010000083.1 GCA_947371715.1 Flavipsychrobacter stenotrophus | reverse complement strand
CCAGTGAATGGCATGGCCATTATCTGTGAGTATCTTAGCCAGTGCTGTGCCCCAGCTACCATTACCTATTATACCTATTTGTCCCAGTTTACTGCTCAAGATATGTTGTGTTATAGTAACTTAAAAATAGTGTTTTATCTACAATTGGCATAGTTCGCCAGATGCGATTTTCAAGGTGAGCTCTAGATTTGCGGGAGTTTATTCTTTTGCCTTGGCGTCGAACAACTCATCTTTACCTACAGGTTTTACTTTGCTCTTATCCGATAGCAGGCGTGCGATAGCGCCATATGGAGCAATGACTACTTCTTCGTTTTCTTTAAGGCCGCCTGTTATTTCAAGATAAGTATTGTCCTGTAAGCCTGTCTTTACATCGCGGAGGCTTACCTGCTGGGTTTTGCTGTCGTAGACAAATACTACCTGTCTTACTTTATCCACTATCTTGTTCTCCGCGTTCTTCTTTATTACACTGTCAGACCATTCGCGGGTAGTAACAGCATTAACGGGTACGGAAAGAATGTTGGTCTGCCTGTTGGTCTGTATCTCTACCGACGATGACATACCAGGCTTGAACGGGAACTTACCCTTAGGCAGGGTAGCTGTAAGATCGGCATAACTTGATGGTAAGATAAGAATGTGTACGGTATAATTAGTTACCTGGTCGCTGGTAGAAGTAACCGTTGTTTTGGCGCTAACGGCTATCTTAGATACTACACCGGTGAACTTACGGTTGCGGTAAGCATCTGTCTCTACCATTGTGGTATCGCCAATTTTCACCTTGGTAATGTCTGTTTCGCTTACATCTACACGTACTTCAAGTCGGCTCATATCTGCTATGGTCAACATCTCGGTACCGGCATACTGTGCGGTACCTACCACGCGCTCACCACGCTTTACATTGAGCTGCGATATGATGCCCGATGTAGGGGCAATTATGGTAGTTTTCAACAGATTTTCATGTGCCTGGTTAAGGCTTGCCTGTGCACCTACAATACCGTACTGTCCGCCTGATGTGCTTGCTTTAGCAGCATCCCAGGTGGCTTGTGCAGATTTGAATGAAGCCTGGCTTTGTTCAAATTCTAGTGATGAGATCACTTTATCCTGAAACAATTTCTTGTTCCTGTCGTAAGTACTTTTGGCTAGGTCGTACTGAGATTCGGCTTGCGCCATCATCTGCTTTGTATTATTGGCCGAAGCACGTGTCTGTTCTACAGAAGCCTGTGCCTGGTTGACCAATGATGAGTAGATGGCAGGATTGATCTTTACCAACACGTCGCCTTTGTGCACACTGTCGCCTTCCTGAATGTTGAGCACGGTGATCTCACCACTTACTTCAGGCGCTATTTTTACTTCTGTTTCGGGGTAGATCTTACCGGTAGCGGTAACGATCTCCGTAATAGTATGACGGGCCACCTTGTCTATCTGCACCTTTATAACGTCCTTATCTCCCTTGTTGGTTACCGCAACAATGATGATAATAGCTACCACCCCCAATCCTGCCAACCACCAGTATTTTTTACTCTTCTTTTTTTTCTGTTCTGTTCCAGGTGCGCTGTCCATTGTATTTGATTATGTCAAAAAAGTTAAAAGGAAGTAGTCGTAATTGGTTGACCAAAATGATTACGAACTAAAGTTACAAATTACAATTATTGCATCACTATTTTACTTCACTTCCGTTATCGGCAGTTTGCAGGGGAGATACGAATATCAGTTTGCCATCGGCATTCTGCGCCATCAGTATCATACCATTGCTTTCTATGCCTCTCATTTTACGTGGCGCCAGGTTGGCTACTACGCTTACCTGCTTACCTATGATCTCCTCAGGAGCGAAGTGCAATGCAATACCTGATACAATGGTCCTTACTTCAGTACCCATATCCACTTCCAGCTTCAGCAACTTATCAGCCTTTTCCACCTTTTCTGCTTTAAGGATAGTGCCTACACGCAGGTCTATCTTAGCGAAATCATCGAAGGTGATGGTCTCTTTTGCTACTGCCAATGGTGTTTCTGCTTCGCTTACTGTTGTTGGTTTATTTTCCACTATTTGTTGGGTTGCTTTCTTTAAATTCTCTCTTAGTTTTTCTACCTGTGCGGTTACTTCTTCATCCTCTATTTTGCGGAACAATAGTTCCGGGGCAAGGAGGGGATAGTTAACCTTCAGCAGATCTATGCGTCCTGCATTTTCCCAATCGAGCATGCGTGGTACCACCTTCATTTTTTTACACATTTTGGTGGCGGTGTACGGCAGGAATGGATTCAGCAAAATGGCCAGGTTAGCTGTAAGCTGCAGGCACAGGTGCATGCAAATGTCTATGCGCTTCTGGTTCTGCTCCTGAAGCTCCGGCGTTTTAGCCAGTGTCCATGGTGCATTGTCCTGCAGATATTTATTGCCTTTACGGGCAAGGTCAATAACTTCAGCCAGTCCTTCACGGAATTTATATCCTTCTATTGCATTTTCTACTTTGGTCTTCGCATCCTTTATGTCTGCTATCAGAGCGTTGTCCATTTCATTCATTGCATCGGCATGCAGTGCAGGTACGCGGCCCTTGCACAGTTTATGCATGAGTACAAATGCACGGTTCTCAAAGTTGCCCAATACAGCAGAGAGCTCGTTGTTCACCCTATCCTGGAAATCTTTCCAGGTAAAGTCATTGTCCTTACTTTCCGGCGCATTCGCGCACAGTACATAACGCAATGCATCCTGCTGATCAGGGAAATCTTTCAGGTATTCATCTACCCACACCGCCCAGTTGCGCGATGTAGAAACTTTTTCACCTTCTATATTCAGGAACTCATTGGCAGGTACATTTTCCGGTAGTACAAATCCACCATGTGCCTTAAGCATAGCCGGGAATATGATGCAATGGAATACTATATTGTCCTTGCCTATGAAGTGTACCAGCTTGGTATTTTCCTGACACCAGTAGTCGGCCCACTGATTGGTCAATTCTTTGGTTGCGCTTATGTAACCTATAGGTGCATCGAACCATACATACAGCACCTTGCCATTAGCGCCGGGCAGCGGAACGGGTACGCCCCAGCTGCTATCTCGGGTCATAGCGCGTGGTTGCAGGCCGCTATCGAGCCAACTTTTGCACTGTCCGTAAACGTTAGATTTCCATTCGTCTTTCTTGCCTACAACTATCCATTCCTTCAGAAAGTCCTCATACTTATTGAGCGGGAAGTACCAGTGTGTAGTTGGCTTCTTTACCAGTGGGCTATTGCTGAGTGCACTACGTGGGTTGATGAGCTGCTCGGGAGAGAGGGTAGAACCACACTTTTCGCACTGGTCGCCGTAGGCATTAGGATTGGCGCATACAGGGCATGTACCTACAATGTATCTGTCGGCAAGGAACACATCCTTTTCTGCATCGTAGTACTGCTCGCTTTCGCGCTCTTCAAATGCACCATCGTCGTAAAGCTTCTTAAAGAATGCCTGCGATGTTTCTTTATGAGTAGGATTGCTGGTGCGGCTATAGATATCGAAGCTGATACCCATACCATCGAAGCTATCCTTTATGATCGTATTGTATTTGTCTACTACATCCTGTGGCGTAACCCCCTCGCGCATGGCACGAATGGTGATGGGCACACCGTGCTCATCGCTGCCACAAATGAATTTTACATCTCTTTTCTGTGCACGCTGGTAGCGCACATAGATATCGGCGGGTAAATAACAGCCAGCCAGATGGCCAATATGTACTGGTCCGTTGGCATAAGGAAGGGCTGCGGTAACTAAATGACGTTTGAACTCCATAATTAAGGTGCAAGATAATAAAAAAAGAGCGGGGGGACTGTTGTCTGAATCACAGATTAAACTGATTGCTCGGATTTCACAGATTCAGAATGTCTATGTTGATATTTGGGGAATTTTAAAAGTGGCAATTTTTTCTTGTTTGCGGAAGTTTTATTTAAGGTTTTTGGGCTGTATTTGTTTGTAGGTAAGGGTTTCAGAGCATTTTAACAAATTTCCAAAAACTTCCACTTTCTTCCACTTTTTTCTACCTGCTTCCACTTTTTTTCAGTTGCTTAGTCCCTGAATTTGTTTACCTGTGGGTTGTCTGAACCATGATTCGCCTGATAGAAGGGTAGACATGATTCTATTTTTATGTAATTGTGGTGCAAATTAGCAGATAGAAATGCACCTGCCAAATAAAGATATTCACAAAAATGTGGATAAGTAGTGCTAATGATCGGTTACTCATTCCGTTATGGAGTTTACTTGAAGTGAGATTTTTTTTGTCTGAATCACAGATTTTTAAAGGATTGCATTGATTTCACAGATTTGCGTCTGGTGTGCCTGTCTGAATCACAGATTAGTCAGATTGCACTGATTTCACAGATTTTTCTTCGTACTGGTATTTGAATTTGTACGAGATTGTTATCTTTCCTCCATGTATAAGTATTCGGATATAACAGAGAAGATTATTGGCTGTTCTTATGAGGTGCATAAGTTTCTTGGTAATGGTTTTCAAGAGGTAATTTATCAACGTGCTTTGGCTATGGAATTTACTGAGGCTGGATTGAACTTTGAGAGAGAGGTGGAGCAGCCTATATTTTATAAAGGATATTCTGTTGAAATTGGCACCCGCAGGGCAGATTTTATAGTTGAGGGGAAAGTATTAGTAGAACTTAAGGCTGTAACTACTCTTGAAGACGTCCACATGGCACAAATACTCAACTATTTGAAAGCATATCGTTTTGAAGTTGGTTTGCTCATAAATTTCGGAAATAAAAGTGTTGAAGTTAAGCGAACCGTGCTCTAAGTAGAATCTGTGTAACCTGTGTAATCACCCAAATCTATGATTCAGGCAAGAACCAGTAACTTTATCCTACAAAAACGACAAACCATGAAACGCCTTTCTTTACTTCTGACAGTACTCTTTTTATCAACCCTTAGCTATGCACAGTTGGGTAGTGCGGCAGGGGTAGGTGCGGCAGCTAAGGCCGGCGCATTGAGTGAAGTGATGGAAGACTCAATGAAAGACAAGTCGCTCATAGATACTACAGCGGTGCATAATCCGGCAGGCGACAAGGGTACAAAAAGAAGCAATTTTGTATTGTTCACCAGTGCAGGTGTACTTGTAGCAGTTGTTGTAGCACTTGCGGCAAAGAGGAGGAGAAAAGCAGTGGGGCAGTCTTAGGGCTGAGCAGGTGTCACTTTACTTTCGATAAGTTTCCCAATATTCTTTTGGACTGACAATTTGGGTTTGTTTATAATTTCGGAAGGTAAAATCGGCAGTATTACCTGTAATGAGAAAGTCTGCTTTGCTTTCATCTGCCAACTCAATAAACCTGTTGTCGTCAGGATCGTTGATAATAGTCAGCCTGATTTTGGGCGTAAACAGCGTAGCAATCTCTTCTATGGAAGCAAGTATACTTTCAGCCCTTGCTGTAAATCCTGAGTACTTGGAAAACTTATCACGCTTTAAGACATTATGGTATTCTTTTAATACTTCATCAGATATGCACCATTCAATATTGCGGTCAAGAAAAATATCGCTTACAACAAAGTAGGGATAGGACTTTTGAATAAGAGCAGATACCAAAACATTTGTATCAATGATTATTCTCTGCATCCTTTCTTGCTGCTTTAACTTCCTGATCAATTTCATCCATAGACATATCAGAGAGACCATATTTCTCCGCAAGTGCTACCGACCTATTTAGATTTTGCATTGCCAACTCTCTACTAATGATATCCACAAAATCAGAGAAAGCTAGATTACTGTTCTTAATGCCAAATTTATTGTATTCAATGTCCGATATAGAAATGTTCAGTGTTTTCATTTCATGTATTGTTTGCTTCTCAAAGTTAAGAAACATTTGCTGTATATGGAACCTGTATACACTCCGACCAGTTAGTGGTTCAAGATGATATTTATGCACAAAAAAGCACCCTGAATGTGCGTCAGGGTGCTTGATAGAGGATACAGGATACTAAAATAAATTAGCTGGTCAGTTGTTTAAGTGATCAGCTAATTTATTGTTCGCATGGTGGTTATTTATTGAGTTCATTATCGAATTGCCAAATTGTCGAATTGTCCAATTGATTTATCCTTTTAATCTCTTCTTTTCATCTTCCAAACCTGTTTGCCTTTGTCTTGCAGATTTTATCTGGCTGCTACCAAACTGGTAGGTAAGGTTCAGTCTTACTGTGCGGCTTTCCCAGGTGCCATTGCCTTTAATGATCAGCCCGCTGAAATTGCTGTTGATGCGCCATGGAGATGCTGTTGCCAGCAGGTCGGTAGCAGATAGTTTAACGATCAGTTTCTTATTAAGGAATTTCTTCTGCAGGCCAATGTCCAGGCTGCCCTGTGCATTGGTCTTACCCGTTGCACCCCATATGCCGGGGCCGTTGAACCAACCACTGATTTCTGCTGTATATTCTTTGCCCAGTGTGAAACTGTGCTGCATATATGCACCGTAGGTCGGTATCTTCATAGTAAGGTTGCGGTCGGTTATTTTGCCGCTGTATGACTGGTAGTTGCCCCAGACGCTTACATATCCCGTCCACCACTTCTTTATCATGTGTGGGGAGTTGATGCTGAAAGTATAGATATCTTGTGTTGCAAGGTTTTGCTGCTGCACGTAGGTTGCATTTTTTTTGGTTGTATCCAAAACCTGTACTGCGTAATCCTTTACATGGCTGTAGCCGATGGTTGTATTGATGAAGCCCATGAACGTGTGGCTGATCTCATAATTATCGGTGTATTGTGGGCGGAGAAATGCATTACCCTTATTGTAGGTCAGTTCATCCAGTTTAAATTCGAATGGATTCAGGTCTTCGTAAGTTGGCCTGTCTATGCGCCTGCTGTAGGTAAAATTCAGGGTGTTGTTCTTGTTTAGTGTCCAGGTTAATGCCCCACTAGGAAAGAGATTGAGGTAGGTGCGCTTTACATCATCATCATTCTGCTTTATGCTGTCAGCTCTTGTTAATTTCCCTTCGCTATTGGTCTGTTCGGCACGCACACCTGCCTGCAGGCTCCATTTTTCAGAAAACTGACGGTTGTAGTTTACATAGGCAGCATTCACATTTTCTGTATATTCAAATTTATTGCTTCGGTCCATCACCTTTACATCTACATTGTTGTAAACGTTGAAGAAGTCGAACGTGTTGCGGGTCTTTACATAAGAGAATTTGAGGCCATAGCCTAGCTTCCCTTTCCACAGGTTCTGTTCGCCATCACCTTTTAGTGAGTAAATATCAATATTCACCGGGGTGATGTTTTTGTAGGTAAAGGTGTCTACAGTGCCATTTGCATTGTCGTAATAGTTTGGCTGGTAGCTGCTGTGGCGGCTTATGAATGTACCGTAGTCGGCATCTATATTGAACTCTTTACCGTTGGTGTCTACAAAGCGGTAATTGAAATTAAGGTTACTGTTGGTACTGGCGCCCGGTATTTTGTTGTATGCGCGGAGTGTTTTAAGGTAATCGCCCTTTGTGCCATTTGGTCCCTCTTCATATATTTTGGTAGTGCCGGTACTGCTCCAGGTGCCGTCGCTTATTGCCGTTGTTGCTATCACGCCAATGGTGGTCGTTCTGTTCACAAAATAGTCTGCACCTGCTTTTAGGTTAGTGTTTTTATTATTGGTTAGCTGCACTGTGTGCGGATCGAAGATGATGTTGTTAGAGGTGCGGTAGAGGTTCTGGTCGTTCTGATAGATACCGCCATTGTAGCTGGCGTTACCGAAAACATTCAGCTTTTTGTCGCGGTAGTTCAAGTTTACTGCGGCATTTTCCTTCATGCGTATGCCCTGGTTCAGTCCTGCATTTATACTTCCGTTAGTGCCTATTTTTTTGTTCTTTTTCAACTTGATATTGACAATGCCGGCATTACCTGCTGCATCATATTTGGCACTTGGGTTGCTGATCATTTCTATGGCTTCAATGTCGCTGCTGTTTATACTCTTCAGGTAAGAGGCAAGGCTTGCCGCATCCAGCTGAGAGGGTTTGCCATCTATATAAATCTTCACGCCGTTCTTGCCACGCATGCTTATGTTGTCATTGTTATCTACCTGCATGCCCGGGCTTTTGCGCAGTAGTTCCAATGCATTGCTACCGGTGGCATTGATACTGTTTTCTACATTGAAAATAGTTTTGTCGGCCTTGATCTCTATCATAGGCTTGCGCGCCACTACTGATGCATCTTTAAGTTTCACGGTGCTGCTTTGCAATGTAACTGCGGGTGCAGTGAATGGTGAACCATCGGTAAGCGTAAACGGCGTTGACCAGAAATCAGAGAATCCAATATTGGTGTAGCGTAACAGGTAATTGCCGGCAGGTACAGCCATTTCAAAAGTGCCCTTTTCGTCCGATAGCTCGGTTTTTATCACACTGCTGTCAGCAGATTTTAACAGCATAATTGTTGCCATTGACAGAGCGGAGTTGTCTTTGTTCTTTACCGTGCCGGTTACTTTACCCATTGTTTGGGCAAAGCTACCGGTGGATAGCGCCACCAAAGCTAAAAGCAATGATAACGACTTGCGTGTTTTCGAGTGGTGAATAGTATTTGTTTTCTGCATAGGTGGTGTGTGTTTCATGTTACTACTTGTTAGTAGTTGATTTGAGCAAAATGTTACAGGGGCCGTTAAAATAAATTGCTGCTATCGCCCTTCATTTGACTACAGTTAGTAGTTTGTGGTTACAACAACAAGACAAAAGTGGTGAGAAAATGGATACCAAAAAATCGATTTAAGATTAATTAACCGATTTTGGCGGTAAATACCCCTTTTGGGTGGATGGATAAAAAGTTAAAATATTTTGACTGCATTAAAAAAGGGGGATATTTCGGGTGAAAATGGCTGTGGTGGCTGCGTTACCTTATTTCTTTTAGTTAAAAATACCCAATAAAAAAGCGACTGCTTTGTGAGCAGTCGCTTTCTATTCTGTTTCATTATATAATAATTACACAGCTATTCTTTGCACTATTTCAAAGATATGTGATGACAGCACTTTTACATTGTGCTTTTCAAATAACGGGATCTCGATAAAGCCACCTGCTGTAAGCTGAGTGAAATTATCACCTATCTGGCAGATACAATCACCTTCCAGTATCAGGAAGCTTTCTATCATGTCGGTGTGTATCTCTTCGGCATGACCTGTTATAGATTTCGTTACCAGCTGCACTACATGCTCGTTAGCTTGTATAGGTGACAGGAAAGTATCTTCCTCCAGGGTAGCCGGCAACATTGGCGCAACCATTTCCAGCCATTTTTTGTGGTCGCTGTATTTGTTGATGAGCGGCAGGTTGTTGATGTCCTTCTTTTCTTCGGTGTTAATATTGTCGAGAGTCTCCCATATCTTATTTCTCAGTGCGGCTTTTCTCCATATTGGTTTTTCCACCACATAATTTTCAAGGCCCTGCTGCATTGCTAAGAGTGCAGCTTT
This sequence comes from Flavipsychrobacter stenotrophus, assembly GCA_947371715.1. Taxonomy (GTDB): domain Bacteria; phylum Bacteroidota; class Bacteroidia; order Chitinophagales; family Chitinophagaceae; genus Flavipsychrobacter; species Flavipsychrobacter stenotropha_C. The sequence goes on along the minus strand of CANBQQ010000083.1, from coordinate 93 downwards.
TATTTCAGGGTATAATTTTACCATACCTTCTACCATCTCCTTTTCAGGATCTGTCAGAAGGCCCAGGCAATAGTCCTGCAATAAGCCTTGATT
>CANBQQ010000082.1 GCA_947371715.1 Flavipsychrobacter stenotrophus | reverse complement strand
GACATAAACATACCTGCATCCACATTAATGCCATGCATAACGTCAAAATGATAGCCGGCATAGGCTTCGCTGATATATCTGTAGACATCTGCGAGGTTATACTGGCCCCTGTATGGACTTAGGTCATTGCGGGGCACAACTGTAGATCGCGTTCCGAACTGTGTCATAATTCTTCCTCTGGCATTTCCATAAACGAAATCTCCACCTATTGCAGCACAAGACACTTCAATTTCATCTGTCCTGGCCATAGCCGTAGACCCAACTACGGTATGATCAATTGGATCATTAAAAGAATGATTTACATTGGCGTCCAACATGATGCTCCAGGTTACATACTTGCTGGACAAAACGGATGAATCTCTCCTGTCATTACCGTTATACCATGTCTGATCAAGTCCTTCAAACGGGATCTGCGATTTGATGATCCGCTCCTTTTTAGGCTTATCCCGCATTTCGTCTTTTTCGGATTCTGTTTGGGCGCCTGCTTGTTGGGTAAGCATCAGGGCAGCTACCACCGCAAATGCTATTTGTTTTCTTTTCATTTTGTTGTTTTAAGCATGATCGTTTCTATTTGTGTGTATTTAGTTTCTTGGGGCATAAAAAATAATGGCCACACCGGTTAATACTATTATTGCTCCGGCAATGTCATAAAAATCAGGTTTTGTTTTTTCCGCCAGCCATGCCCAAAACAATGACATAACTATGAATACTCCGCCATAAGCGGCATATGTTCTGCCGAAACCTGCAGGTTGTAATGTGGCTATCCCGCCATATACTGCCAGCAATATTGCACCGAATATTGCCACGTAAAATGGCTGGTTGTCCTTCAATACTTTCCAGACAAGGTAGCCACCAATAATTTCGCAAGCCCCCGCCAGAATAAAGAACCCTATTGATCTAAGTATCATCATTTTAGTGCGCGGTTAAATTATCAAGAGCAAGATTCAGCTTTAGTACATTAATCCTTTCGGGACCCATACCATATACTGGCGCATCAATATGATCTCGCACAATCTTTGAGACTTTATTCTCGTCCAGATTTCTCAGTTTTGCAATTCTTTTCACCTGTACCATTGCACCTTCTATACTTATGTGTGGATCAAGGCCGCTACCACTGGCGGTTACCATATCTGAGGGTATGTCCTCCCTGTTGACTCCTGGGTTATGCGTCATAAACGAGTCTGTCTTGGATTGCACCGACAACAAATAGTCGGGGTTATCCGGCCCCTTATTACTTCCCCCCGATCCTGCCGCATTGTAATTTACAGCCGATGGACGCGACCAGAAGTATTTGTCATCAGAAAAATTCTGGCCTATATTCTCGTAGAAATATCTGCCTCTTTTTTCCTTGATCACTATTCCTTCTCCCTTGTCAGGAGCCATTTGCGCTATTCCCCAAACGATTGCCGGATAGATACCTGAAAGCAGAATAATGCAGATAACAGAAAGCAAGATCGATGGTATTATTTCTTTTTTCAATTTTTAATTATTAATGGTAATCAAACAATTTTTTACATAAACAGTGCAACCAGTAGATCGATCACTTTGATACCAATAAAAGGAATTATTACTCCTCCAATGCCATATACAAGTAGATTTCTTCTCAGTAAGGCACTGGCGCCAATTGGCTTGTATGCCACACCTCTCAGTGCTAACGGAATAAGCATTGGAATAATTATAGCATTGAAAATAATTGCTGATAAAATGGCACTTGACGGGCTATGCAGGTTCATGATATTGATACGTTGCAGAGCAGGTATAGAAGCGATGAACAATGCCGGTACAATGGCAAAATATTTAGCAACATCGTTGGCAATAGAGAACGTAGTGAGTGTTCCCCTGGTCATCAGCAACTGCTTGCCTATCTCTACGATCTCAATCAGCTTAGTAGGGTCATTGTCGAGGTCTACCATGTTACCTGCCTCTTTGGCTGCGGCTGTACCACTATTCATTGCTACACCAACGTCGGCCTGTGCTAGAGCTGGCGCATCATTGGTGCCATCGCCCATCATAGCTACAAGTTTACCGGTAGCCTGCTCCTTACGGATATATGCCATCTTATCTTCCGGCTTTGCTTCAGCTATATAGTCATCTACACCGGCTTTTTCAGCAATATATTTAGCGGTTAGCGGATTGTCGCCGGTCACCATTACCGTCTTCACGCCCATTTTTCTTAGGCGCTCAAACCGTTCGAATATACCGGTCTTGATGATATCCTGCAATTCAACTACCCCCAGCACACGGTTATTTTCGATTACTACCAGTGGTGTACCGCCATTGGAGGATATGTTATTGACATCTTCTATAGTTGAGGCGGGGAAAGGATTCCCTGCTTTTTCTACCATTGTTTTCATAGAATCGTAGGCACCCTTGCGGATTTGGAAATTGTCATAGTCAATGCCACTGCTGCGGGTCTCGGCAGTAAATTTGATAAAGCGTGGGCTACTTACCTGCAATGTCAATTGGTTAATGTTCGCTAATTCAATGATCGATTTGCCTTCCGGCGTTTCGTCGGCCATAGAACTCAATACAGCACTTTTAACAAAAGCTTTTTCATCTACGCCCTGTGCCGTGTGGAATTTTGTTGCCTTGCGGTTGCCAATTGTAATTGTTCCTGTTTTATCAAGCAGCAAAACATCCAGGTCGCCTGCTGTTTCCACTGCCTTGCCCGACTTAGCTATAACATTGGCTCTCAAAGCTCTGTCCATTCCTGAAATGCCAATTGCTGATAACAGTCCACCTATTGTTGTTGGGATAAGACAAACAAACAAGGCTATATAAGCTGAAATAGGTATGGGTGTCTTGGCGTAAGTAGCAAATGGTTGTAACGTAACACACACAATGATGAACACAAGAGTAAATCCTGATAGCAAAATGGTTAACGCTATTTCATTAGGTGTTTTTTGTCTTGATGCACCTTCAACCAGTGCTATCATTTTGTCAAGGAAACTCTCGCCCGGTTCTGTAGTAACCTTTACTTTGATTTTATCAGACAATACTTTCGTACCTCCGGTCACCGATGATTTGTCTCCGCCCGCTTCGCGTATTACCGGGGCAGATTCTCCAGTTATTGCAGATTCATCTATTGTGGCTATACCCTGTACTATTTCACCGTCAGTGGGAATAGTGTCTCCGGTCTCGCAGACAAAATAGTCGCCTTTCATAAGTTGAGAAGAAGCAACGATCTGTACCTCATTAACAAAGATCTCACCCATCAGTACTATTTTCTTTGCGGGTGTTTCTTCCCTTGTCTTTCTTAATGATGCAGCCTGCGCCTTGCCCCTTGCTTCTGCCAATGCCTCTGCAAAATTTGCAAACAGCAGGGTAGCCAGCAAAACAAGGAATATGATAAAATTATAGGTAAATGATCCCTGGCTGGGTTCACCCCCAAGTATCCACGCGCATACAAACAACATAACTATTGTGCCGATCTCCACGGTGAACATTACCGGGTTACGAAACTGATATTTTGGATTCAGCTTAATAAAAGACTGCCTAATAGCTTCTGCTACCAACTCCTTTTTAAATAAGCCTTCTTTATTATTTCTCATTGGTTTAGATTAACATTTTTAAAACATCTTTTTTTGATTCTGCTTAGTGCATTTTCATCCATTCTGCGATAGGACCTAAAGCAAGAGCGGGGAAGAAGGCAAGCGCGGCAATTATTATTTTTACGGCAAATACCAATAGTCCAAATGTTCCGGTATCAGTTTTTAGAGTACCACTGCTTGTTGGTATAAATTTCTTCTGTGCTATCAAACCAGCTATTGCCACTGGTCCTATAATGGGCAGGAACCTTGAAAAGAGCAGAACAATACCGGTACTAATATTCCAGAAAGGATTATTGTCTGCCAGCCCTTCATATCCGCTGCCGTTATTAGCAGAGCTGGATGTATATTGATAAAGCATCTCGCTAAAGCCATGATGCGACGGATTATTTAACCAACCCGAGGCATTGTGTTTTCCTGCAGCATCGGCGAACCACCAGCCCATATTGGCATCATGCGCGGCTAAGTAACTGGCTATTGCAGTACCTGCCAATATCAGGAACGGATGAAACAAGGCAATGATCATGGCTATTTTCATTTCTTTTGCTTCTATCTTTTTACCTCCGAATTCGGGAGTACGGCCAACCATCAATCCGCCAATAAACACTGCGAGTATTACATAGATAAAGAAGTTAAGAAAGCCTACACCTACGCCACCGTAAAATGAATTGATCATCATTCCCAACAACATATTCATTCCCGACACCGGCATAAAGCTGTCATGCATTGCATTTACAGATCCTGTCGATATTACAGTAGTGGCTATACTCCAGAATGCAGAGGCTACTGCACCGAAACGGATCTCTTTGCCCTCCATATTTCCGCCAGGCTGCGCTATACCCATCTGAGCTATATACGGGTTGCCATGCACTTCTGCTATAATAGTCGGTACAACGAGTATAAGAAAGCCGGTGGTCATTACACCCCAGAAAACCCAGGCCAACCTTTTCTTATTGGCATAGAAGCCGAAGGCGAAGACCATAGCAAATGGCAAAAGTATCTGTGCGATCATCTGCACAATGTTGGATAGGTAGGTAGGGTTTTCAAATGGATGAGCAGAGTTTGCCCCGAAAAATCCACCCCCATTAGTGCCCACATGCTTTATGGCCACAAAAGCAGCTACCGGTCCACGGCTCACATGCATGGTATCTCCCTGCAATGATGTAACAGTATCCATTCCTTTAAAGGTCATTGGTGTACCTTCAAAAAGGTGAATTGTTGCGATCAGCAAGCAAAGTGGCAACAGTATCCGTGTGCAGCTTTTAAGGAAATAATTGTAGAAGTTGCCTAGTTGCGTGGTTGTTCTGTCTTTAAGTGCGTTGAATACTACAGCAGCTGCTGCAAGACCTGTAGCGGCCGATACGAACTGAAGGAACATAAGCGCTAAGACCTGCGAGAAGTAAGACACGCCGGTTTCACCACTATAGTCCTGCAAATTGCAATTGACCAGAAATGATATAGCCGTGTTCCATGCCAGGTCTGGTGTCATGCCAGGATTATGGTCCGGATTCATTGGTAGCCATGCCTGATTAAGCAGGCAGAACATTGCCCACAAAAACCAAATGACATTTAATGTAAGCAGGGCAGTCAAACTTTGCTTCCAGGTCATTTCGCGGGTAGGGTCAATGCGTGATGTTTTGAATAACAATCGTTCTGCTTGGCCAAAGACCAGATCGGTCCATACTTTTTGACCGCTATAAACCTTTGCAATATATTTTCCCAATGGGACAGCTAATAATAGTGTTGCGACAAACATCACAACAACTCCCAAAATCTGAGGATTCATGTAGATCTATTTTATTTTATTCATGAGTATTTGTCAGAATTTCTCCGGGTGGATGAGCACATAGACCATGTAACCGAAGGTTAACAGGGCTATTACAAATAAAGCTGCCATACGAGTTACTTTAAGTTTTTATCAGGTTGTGTAAAAAGGGCTATATTTTTTCAAACCAGTCAATGGTTTTAAAAAGCAGCCAAAAGGAAAGCAATGTGCCTATTATCAATATGGTCGTTACCATTTTTGTTTATTAGTAGAGTTTTCAATTCACTTATTCTGCGCCTTAGCAAAGAGGTAGTTAAGTTTATACATGTTATGAACCGAGTCGAAGACCGTAACATCGCCATTACTGAAATACTGGTCGACCTGTTCAATAAATTGGGTATTGGCATGGTATGCCTGCCTGATATTGTTGAGGGTAAGTGGCATAAGTTTGGTACTTACTGTGGTACTGAAATAGTAATTCTGCTTTACTTTATAGCCCTTGCTTTGTGCTACATGTTCTGATTGAACATAAATGGTGATCGGTCCTGCTTCCAGTATGCGGTATTGTGTATTGTTATAAAATCTGAAATCTTTACTATCTGCTTCAGCGTAGCCAAACACCTCTGATTTTTTCAATTTAATTGTCTTGTTGCTGTCAACAACTGTTATATAGGGCAATTCAAGGACCGAGTTATTAAGGCGAATTTTAGACCCACCGGCATAAGACAACTTCTTTTCTTTATAGTCCTGCGCCGTCAGGTACACTCCAATCTGATTCTTCGCATTTACATAGGGTACGATCAATGTGCCTATTATAACCAGTACAGCAATTACAAGTGATTTTTTCATTTTATTTGTTTTTAACCGTTAGTAAAAAAAGTATTCAATTTTTGTGGCCACCAGGTCATGATCAACCTGATTAATTATTTCATTCATGTTTTCAAAAGCAATCCCAAAAGAAAACCGGAAATAAGCATGAGACCAACTGTAACCCCCATGAACCTAAGTGACCTTAACCCGAAGCAGATCAGCTTACGTGTTTTAAATGACCTTTTCATCTTTCGTTCCATTTGCAGTAACAAAGTCAATTTGTGTGCCTGTCATCAAATACGTGAAGCAAAATGGATGAAATGCTTTACTGTAAAGGCATTCAGCGTTTACGATAATTTAGGGCATACCGAGTGTAAACAATAAACCCTCTCATTATGAGAGGGTTTATTATCAAATTGATATACTACGTTTTAACATCCTTTATGGCAAACCTGCGCCATATAAATAGTATAGAGTGTAATGGGGAGGATCGCCAGTAATTCTTTCTTTTCGTTGGGGTATGTATTAAACATCCTTGTAAAGGAATAGACAAATACATTTTCTACAGCATTCTTTACTACACCATTGCCTTTGGCGTAAAATTTATCTGCAATCTGGAAAGCGCGCTTTACAGATTTGAAGTTGTGGTCGTTAATGTTCTTGCAGGTAAATGTAGATAGGCTTCCCAATAGATCGTAAGCCATATTTTTCCTACTGGTCAATAGATCATGGGGCATGTCAGGAAGGGCTTCCTCTATATACATTGGTATTTCAAGCTGGTTTATCATTTCAAGTCATTTTGACTATGAAGTGACTAAAAGCATACCAAATCATAATGTCCAGCCATGTAATTATTTGTAAGGCTTGCCAGCATTGATCTTACGTTAAATTCGCATTGTGACCATTTACCGGTAATCCTATCAAAATGATAGAGTCTATATCAGAATGATATGAATTACTTGATGCTGTATTCTTCCAATTTCCTATAAAGAGTGGCAACGCCTATGTTCATTAATCGTGCCGCTTCAGTTTTGTTGCCGTTGGTGTATTGAAGCATCTTCAGAATGTGGCAGCGCTCTACGGATGACAAATGAAAAAGGGGTAGATTTTGTTCGCCTGAATGGTTCTGTCTTATATCTATTGGTAAACTGTTTAAATTCAGTGTATCACTATCTTCCATAATGACCGCCCGCTCCATAACATTCTTCAGCTCTCTAACATTTCCTTTCCATTCATTTTCTTGCAATGCAAGAATGACCTCGGGTGAAATAGTTCTTATTTTTTTGTTCGTCTTTTCCGAATAAACACTCAGGAAGTGATTGGCCAGTTTGGGAATATCCTTTCTTCTTTCTCTAAGCGATGGAAGCTCTATTGTAAATACAGCTATTCTATAATACAGGTCGCTTCTAAAATGGCCCTTATCCATCTCTTGCTGCATTTCTCTGTTTGTTGCAGAAATGATGCGTAGGTTGGCCTTTTGTTCCTTAGTATCTCCTACACGTATATAAGTGCCGTTTTCCAGCAAGCGTAATATCTTTGGTTGCAGGTCTATAGGCATTTCTCCAATTTCATCAAGGAAGAGAGTTCCGCCCTTTGCTTCCTCTATCAGTCCTTTTTTATCTTTGGTAGCCCCTGTAAATGCGCCGGCCTTATGGCCAAAAAGTTCGCTTTCTAAAAGGTCTTTGCTGAATGCGCTACAGTTTAACGCGACAAATGGATGTTGCGCTCTTGGGCTGTTATAGTGAATGGCCTGTGCAAATACTTCTTTTCCTGTGCCGGTTTCACCTGTTAAGAGCACTGCAGCCTCTGTGGGTGCAACCTTTTTGGCAAATTGAATTGCATTTTGCAAAACAGGGCTGGTGCCAATAATAATGTCAAAGCTAAACTGTGTACCTAATTGCTTTTCGAGTCGATCGACTTTTGTCTTGAGCGCCACCTTTTCTGATGCCCTGCTGAGTAGAGGAATGATCTTGTCGTTGTCATTACCTTTAACAATATAGTCAAACGCTCCATTTTTTATTGCCTGCACACCATCCGCGATATTTCCATACGCAGTCATCAGGATGATCTCAACCTGTGGGAATTTTGTCTTGACTTCTGAAGTAAAATCCACTCCGTTGCCATCCGGCAACTTCACATCGCAGAGTATAATGTCTACACTTTGTGTTTCTAATATTTGTCTGCCGCTGGCTATGGTTGCAGCATCTACAATTTTATAGCCTTCTAATGCTATAATGCGCTTCAATAAAGCCCGAAGCTTCTCCTCGTCATCAATTATTAGAATGTTTATCAAGGCTTAGATTTTGAGAAGCAAAGCTAAATTGAAATATTTGCAAAAACCTGCTCTTATGCCCACTTTAATATTTTTAAAGTAAAATGCCAGTCAGGATAAGGTGATCAATTTTTCCAAAAAAAGAAAACTGCAATAGAGAATATTGCGCAGCCGGACAAGGCTTCTATCACATAAACCCAGAGTCATTCGGGAGTACTACACAAACCAGTGGAGTTGGTATTTCGAGGCTTAAAGAGAACATACAACAGGTATATTGTAAGCGCAAAGCACAATCGGGTAAATGCAATAAAACAACTATGCATAGCATATTGATTAAAAAAACGGGGTGACCATTAAAATGGTCACCCCGTTTGTGTTGTATATTAGCAAAGACTAATCCATCTTCACCAAACGTTCTGTTTTAAGTAGTACATCATTCAGATCATAGATCATAATAATATACACACCACTTGACAGATTGTCAACTGATAGTTCATGAGCATCAGCTTGTGTCATCACTAACTTACCATCTGGAGTGAACAATTTTACATTAACAGGAATTGATGCTTTGATATTGATCCTGTTGGTAGCAGGATTAGGGAACACAGAAACATTAGTGTTGTCTGTACCTGCAACTACACCATTACCAATTGGATCTTCCTTAGCACCGCAGTTGGTAACAGTCACACTCTTAGTGGCTGTACAACTACCCATTGAGTAAGTAACGTTTACAGTGCCTGCCGATAGGCCGGTAACCGTAGTAGCTGTTCCCGAACCGCTTATCGTGGCCCTGGTAGGATCACTCACTGTCCACGTTCCGCCTGAATAACCATCTGCCAGAACTATACTAGCACCTGTACATACGCTTCCAACACCCGAAACAGCAGTCGGTGTTGGACTAACTGTAAATGGCACTGAAACAATACACGACCCTATCGCATATTTTATCGTAGTAGTACCTGCACCCATTGCAGTAAGTACACCTGACGGAGATATAGTACTGCTTGTGTACACTGTACTGCTCCAAACTCCGCCCGGCACAGCATTCGAAAGGGTAAGTACTGTACCAGAACATACCGGACCTATGGCCG